>JAURNB010000133.1 GCA_030830415.1 Acidimicrobiales bacterium
AATCGCTGGTGTAGACAGGAGCCGAGCAGCCTTCGATGTAGTGCACTTTTGAGCCTTCATCGGCAATGATGAGCGTGCGCTCGAATTGACCAGCGTTTTCCGAGTTAATGCGGAAGTACGCCTGCAATGGCATTTCACATTCCACGCCTGGTGGAACATAAATAAATGACCCGCCCGACCATACCGATGTGTTCAATGCAGAAAACTTGTTGTCGCCAGGAGGAATGACCGTACCGAAGTACTGCTTGACGAGGTCTGGGTACTCGCGCAATGCGGTGTCCATGTCGCAGAACAAAATGCCCTGAGCTTCAAGGTCTTCACGGTTGCGGTGAAACACCACTTCTGATTCGTACTGTGCGGTGACACCAGCGAGGTACTTACGCTCTGCTTCGGGAATACCGAGCTTTTCGTAGGTGAGCTTCATTTGTTCTGGCAAGTCGTCCCACTCGTCAACCTGCTCGGTGGCTGGCTTCAAGTAGTAATAAATGTCTTGGAAGTCGATGTCGGGCATGTTGTCGGCAAACCACTTCGCCATTGGCTTGCGGTCGAACATTTTGAGCGAGCGCAGGCGCATTTCGCGCATCCACTCAGGTTCGCCCTTCCACCATGAAATTTGCTCAACAACGCCATCGTCGAGGCCCTTGGCAGGCTGAAACGCGTACTCAACGTTGTCGCTCCAGCCCAATTGGTATTTGCTGAGATCAAGATCGAATGTACTCATGGGGGACTCCTCGACTGCCGCGACCTACGCGGCTACATCTCTAATTAACACTACGGCCATAGTAACAATTCAGCGCAACGACCACACACTCAAGGTGGCTTATTTTGTCCCGATGTCCTCATCAACCTGAACCGACCGGAAGATCGTTAGCCTGCGACGACCACTATGGAACGCTTCGGACTTGTTGGGCTCCCCAACGCAGGTAAATCATCTCTCTACAACGCCCTCACCGGAGGCGGCGCCTTGGCTGCCCCCTACGCCTTTGCGACAAAGGACCCCAATATTGGGGTGGCCCGCGTGCCCGATACCCGCCTCGACCAGTTGGCCATCATGTCGAAGACTCAAAAGACCGTTCATGCCACCGTGCAAGTGGTCGACATCGGCGGCATTGTTGAAGGCGCCAGCAAAGGTGAAGGACTCGGCAACAAGTTCCTCGCCAACATTCGCGAAGTGGAAGCAACTGTTTTTGTACTGCGAGCATTTGAAGACGACGATGTACCAGGGCCATCAGACCCACTTGAGCATTTGCGCATTGTGGAACTCGAACTCGCACTTGCCGACCTCGAAACCGTGGAATCACGTTTGCCGCGCTTACAAAAATCTTCCAAGCTCGATAAGTCGGTGCTTGAAGAAGTCGCCGCACTTGAAGTAGCACTCACCTCCCTCAGTGAAGGCATTCCTCTCTACCGCGCAGGGCTCAGTGCAGACATTCGCTTGGCACTGGCACCACACTTCTTACTCACCAACCGTCGCGTACTTGCGGTGGTCAACGTTGGGGAAAATGAGCTCGACAAGATTCCTGAGGCAGAAGCAAGCGTTCGTGCCGAGCTCGCACCCCCTGGCTCTGCAAGTGCCGCAGAAGTAGAAGTGCTCGGTATGAGTGTTCAACTTGAAGCAGAAGCAGCACAACTCGACGAAGCAGACCGCGCAGAAATGCTCGGAGAACTTGGTCTTGGTGAAGGAGCTCTCCCCCGCATGGTGCGCAGCGCCTACCACCTGCTCGGTTTGCGTACGTTCATCACCACTGGCGAAAAAGAAACTCGCGCATGGACCTTTAACGCCGGCGGAAAAGCTCCTGAATGCGCAGGAAAAATTCACTCCGACCTCCAACGTGGGTTCATTCGCGCCGAAGTCATTGCATGGGATGAACTTTTGGAAATCGGGTCATGGAACAAGGCAAAAGACTTGGGCAAAGTGCGTTCTGAAGGAAAAGAATACGAAGTCATCGACGGCGACGTCATGGAAATTCGCTTTAACGTTTAGCGTTACTTACACACTCCTGGTGCAGCAACATACGCTTCGCCACCTCGCTGATACTGACCGTAGTCAAGCAATGCACCGAACCTTTGGCCTTGAATGATCAAGTTGTAGCAGGTTGCAAAGTTGGGAATTGTTGGCGTGAACTTTTGCGCAATATATGCGCCTTTAGCCACAGCTACTCGCACAGTTACTTTTGCACGAGCATATTTTTTCCACACTGAAGCATAAATACGCGGGTGATAACCCGAACACGCCCAGCCATCGCAACCACCGATGTACGGCTTCCCTTCGGTCACGAAATTTTTGCCATTCGACAAACTCCATAGCGCACCCACATCGACAGCAAACTGTTGCGCAATTTCCAATGGGGTGCCTTTCGGTATCTTCCCAATGCGAGGAATACTCACCACATCCCATTGGAAAATACTCGATACTTCACGCGCCCGAGTTGCATAGATGTAGTCGCACTGCATGTTCCAAAACTTCTGAAGTCGCTTGGTGCAATCGGCCCCCCAGGTGGGAAGCCACACTTGCTGTGTTGCGTCGAGAGGCGATGTCGTGCAGGTTAAACCGCTCGCCTTCAACGAACTTCCCAAGGTGGTACACGGCGCTCCAGCCACAGGTTTTGCCACCGCCACACGCTCCATGCACACAATGCTGGTAACCGCGATGACTGCACAGGCAAGCGACTTTGTGAATCTCACTTTTTATACGGTATCGGCAGGAAGAACACGCATGCGACTAACCTCAAAGAAAGCAACAGTCTCATGAAAAAAATTCCCTCACACCATTTGTCTTCCACTCGAGAAGCTGCTTCCACCGGCTGGCTCGTACGCGACAATACGGTGTTGGCAACCATTTCATGTGCGCAGTCACGCAGAGCACGTCGTGTTGGCCTTCGTGGCACAGACCGTGTGAACACACCACTTCTTCTTCAGCCATGCAGGTGGGTACATAGTTTTGGCATGAGAGTTCCTCTAGCTGTTCTCTACATCAACCACGGTGGCGAAGTAGTGAAAATTCAAGAACTGAAAAGAAATCGGCTTCCTCTTCCCGTTGTTAAAGCATGTTGTGTTCTTGAAGCCGACGCCGATGCTCCGCGACGGTGGAACCTACATGTTGGCGATACCGTTGAAATTCGATTCGCCCAAGATTCGCGCGTCACATCATGAGCGGACAACTCATCCTTGTTGCTACCCCGATTGGGAATCTTGGAGATATCTCTGAACGAATGAAGTCGGTGCTTGAGCAAGCAGACATCATCGCTTGCGAAGACTCTCGCCACTCTGGGCGCCTCGTCAAACACATGGGCATCACTTCCCCTAAGTACATCGTGGTCAATGATCACACCGAACGTGATGCATGTAACGGAATCATCGAAGCCATCATGGGCGGGAAAACAGTTGCACTGATCACCGATGCGGGCACTCCTGGCATCAGCGACCCAGGCAGCGTTGTTGTGCAAGCAGTCATTGCTGCTGGTCTTTCTGTATCTGCAGTGCCGGGGCCGGCTGCTCTCATTATGGCTCTCATCATCAGCGGCATTCCCACCACGCGATTCGTCTTTGAAGGGTTCCTTCCACGTTCAGGCCGCGACCGCGCAGAACGCCTCGCCGATATCGCCAGTGAAATGCGCACAGTCATTTTCTACGAAGCTCCACATCGCATTTCCCGCACGCTCAACGATCTTGCAGTTGCATGCCACCCCGACCGCAGCATTGCCGTTACGCGTGAACTCACGAAAATGCACGAAGAAGTGTGGCGAGGTTCGGTGGGTGCAGCTGCACAACACTTTGCGACCATTGAACCTATGGGCGAATTTGTTGTTGTTTTAGCACCAGCTGAAGCACCGCTACCAGCAGATGAAGATCTCATCAAAGAAGCTCTCGTTCATGAATTCTCAGCTGGATCATCCACACGCGACGCGGTTGACGCCGTCGTGAAGAAAACAAATGCGCCAAAAAGAGCGGTGTACGCACTTGCACTTCTCCTCAACAATAAAGAAGTTACCAATGACAAATAACAAGGGAATCCTCTTTTTCGACCTCGATGGAACTGTTGCCGATTCTGGAACCGGAATTCTTGCCTCCATGAACCATGTTCTTGAATCGCGTCATTTGCAACCACTCACTCGGGAAGATCTCACGTATTTTGTCGGACCTCCCCTATCGGTTTCCTTCCCAAAGGTTTTCGCGCCGCGTGGTGTACCCACAGAAGAAATGCAGATGTTCATCATGGAATACCGAGCTATCTACGGGGCCACACACCTTCCGCAAACTCCGCTCAACCCCGGCATGGGTGACGCACTCGTTGAACTCAAAAAAACGTGGCACCTCGCAATAGTGACCTCAAAACCAGAGCCACAAGCCCTCATTGCTATCCAGGCAACTGGTGTACGCCACTACTTCGACATTGTTGTTGGCCCTCATGACGATTCTGAAATTCCCAAAGCTCAACTATTGGAACGCGCGCTGCGTGAAATGAAGGAGCTGCACGGCACACTGCCTCCTCTTACTGACTGTTGGATGATCGGCGATCGCCATCACGACATTGATGCAGGTGTTGAAGTGGGCACCCACTCTGCCGGGGTGCTGTGGGGCTTTGGTTCGCGCGAAGAACTCAGCTCAGCTGGAGCTACTGCAATTGTGGAAACGCCACAAGAACTTGTTGCCGTTCTCAATAACTAAACAGCACGCGGGGCAACAGCCATTTGGCGACTCAGGGCAACAAGCGTTCCCGACTCATCCCAAATTTCGCCGTCTTCTTCAAGTAATCCACCCTGAACCACCTAGGTGCGAAACGAACAAGCGAGTCGTTTACCAACCGGCACCGCACGCACATGCACGGTGAGTTCCAAAGTTGGCACCCAGCCTTTTTCATACGGCAAGTTGAACAACGGCGGCGGCATTGCATCGACCGCAAGGAGCAACGCGAGAGTGTCGATGGGGCGATCGTCTCGAAAGTGAATCCACCCACGCATTTGTGCAGTGCCCGAAGGAGTACCTGAAATAAAAGTGGAATCGTCGGGGTGCAACCTATTGGTGACATTTTGCAAAAGACCAATGGTGAACTCACCACCATCACTATTGCGACTTGTGCACTGCTCATAAGGCGGCAAGTCGGGTGGTGTTGCCGTCACAATTTGTGGTTCAAGTGCTGCCATTTCACCCCATGCACCAAGAACACGCATGATGTTGCGGTCACCGCGGCGCATTGTTGCGTTCATCGTGGTCACCAACTTCCCGGTTTTCACAGTGTCAACTTCAATTTCCAATGGGCCCGCGGGAGCAGGTGCAAGATAATGAGCGCTCACCGTGAACGGGTCGCGACGCCCAGAATGTTGCTGCATCGCACGGCCCATCATGGCCAGCAGATAGCCCCCGTTGGCATTTCCCATGATGTCCCAGCCATCAAAAACTTCAGCTGAAAAGGTGGTGAGGCCATTTTTTTGCGCAATTGGTGTCACAGCCGTTGCAGTATCGAAGCGGAAAGTCACGGTCAGCATCGTATTGCTCGTATCCTCATGTTGTGGCGCGATTTTCTCTGACAACCCCCATTTATTACGTCAATGCGCAGCCGCACCTCGGCCACGCATACACCACCATCGTTGCCGATGCCCTGGCTCGCTGGCACAGGCTCTCTGGCGACGACGTCCACCTCCTCACCGGCACCGACGAACATGGCCTCAAAATTCAGCAGGCCGCCGACGCCAAGGGGGTAACACCTCAGGAATTCGCCGACTCCATCGCTCCTCTTTTTGCTCAGGCCTGGGACAAACTCAACATTCAGTACGACGACTTCATTCGCACAACCGAAGATCGCCACAAGCGCGGTGTCGCCAAACTCTTGCAAGCGTGTTACGACGCTGGCGATATCGAGCTCGACACCTATTCCGGTTTGTACTGCGTTGCCTGCGAGGCATATTTCACTGAAGAAGAAATCGACAATGGCAACTGCCCCATTCACAAACGCCCAGTGGAACACGTAGAAGAAGAAAACTATTTCTTCCGTCTGTCACGTTTCGAAGATCGTCTCTTGAAGTGGTACGCAGACCACCCCAACTCCATTTCGCCACATTTCAGAATGAACGAAGTGACGAGCTTTATCAAACAGGGCCTGCGAGATTTTTCCGTGAGCCGTAACAGCTTGAAGTGGGGCATCCCCCTTCCGTGGGACAACAGCCATGTTGCTTACGTTTGGTTCGATGCGTTAGCCAACTACATCACTGCAGTGGGTTATGGCACCGACGATGCCGCTTTCGCTAAGAATTGGCCTGTATCGGTGCACCTCATTGGCAAAGACATCATTCGTTTCCACTGCGTGTATTGGCCAGCAATGCTCATGTCGGCTGGCATTGAACCACCACAACACTGGGCCGTTGGCGGCTGGTTGCTTGTGGGTGGCGAGAAAATGAGCAAGACCGCAGGCAACGTAGTGAACCCGCTCGACCTCATCGATGAATTCGGTGTCGATGGGTTCCGTTACTACGTCTTGTCCGACACTCAATACGGCAACGACGGCGACTTCACCTATGAAGGTCTCGTTGCTCGCTACAACAACGATCTTGCCAACAACCTCGGCAACTTATGTTCACGAGTCACCACTGTGGTGCAGAAGAAGTGCGACGGCGTCAGCGCTGCTCCACGAGCAGACAGCCCGCTGCGCGAACATGCAGAAAACGCAGTGCGCGACACCATTGAAGGGTGGAATTCATTCCAACCCGGAAAAGCACTCGATGCAACGTGGTCGCTTATTCGCGCAACAAATGCTTTTCTCGAGAACCATGAACCATGGAAGGCAGAGCCAAGTGCAGAACTCAACGCCATCATGGGCGATGCCTTAGAAGCGCTCCGCATCGTTGCCGTTTTGTGTGTTCCTGCTATTCCCACCACCGCTCAAATGGTGTGGGAACGCATCGGACTCACTGGCGACGTCAGCAACGAGCGCATTCCTACCAGCGTTTCATGGGGTCTTTACCCTGCAGGCCTCACCGTGGAAAAGGGTGAACCTCTGTTCCCACGCAAAGCAAAGTAACGGCACTCACCATGTGGACCGATACTCATTGCCATCTCACCGATGCACGCATGCCCGGTGGAGCCGACGAAGCAGTTCGTGCTGCCGTTGCTGGTGGCGTCACCACCATGGTGAGCATCGGAACCGACGCAGAAACTTCCGCTAGTGCAATAGCTATTGCAGAGCGCCACGAAGAAGTTTGGGCAACTGTTGGCTTACACCCACACGATGCACAACATGGCGTTGCACAACTCCTTCCCTACTTGAGCGCAAACAAAGTTATAGCAATTGGCGAGTGCGGCCTCGACTACTACTACGAACATTCCGATCGTCCTTCACAGCGCGCGGCATTTGCAGAACAAATACAACTCGCACATGAGCATCAGCTCTCCCTCGTCATCCACACCCGCGATGCGTGGGATGAAACATTTGAGATTCTCGATGCTGAAGGCATTCCTTCAAACACCATCATGCACTGCTTTAGTGGCGACGAAATACGGGCACGTCAATGCGTTGAACGAGGGTTATTCCTTTCTTTTTCCGGCATTGTCACATTCAAAAACGCCAATGATTTACGTGAAGCAGCACTCTTTTGCCCCGACGAAAATCTTCTCGTCGAAACCGACAGCCCATACCTAGCGCCTGTTCCGCACCGCGGCAAAATGAACCAACCCGCGCTCGTTTCAATTGTGGGAAGTTCTATTGCAGAGTTGCGCAATTCGTCTCCAGAACACATTGCACACATCACGTCAGCAAATGCTCTGCGTGCTTTTCCTAAAATGCGAGCCGCAGCGTGAACCTCTCTATTTATGAGCGCCGACGACTCACAGTGCTTGCAGCAGTGAGCACCATCATTATTTTTCTTGTGGTCACCCTCGGCGGTAACTCATCACCGCAAGAAACAGCGTCACCTTCAAGCATTGCAGTTACTACTACTTCCACTCCGCTCAAAAGCAGCGATGCCGTTGGCCCACTTGCTGAAGATGCTTCGAAGCCAGTGAACCTCGACGGCCCACTTTCATTGCAGCCCAATGGCCAGTCACGCATTGCGTACCCTGGCCCTGGCGAAATGAAACGAGTAAATGCCAAGGCTTCTTACCGCACATTTCCTAGCTATAACTCCACCATTTGCTACAGCGCCGCAGCACCATTGGGCGCTGAACTCACGGTTGTGAATTTGAATAATGGAAAATCTGTGAAGTGCGACAACGTGTTCGCCATTTTGCTTCCTGCTGGTGTCGACATCGTCTTGCACTCGCCACTCTTTTTGCGCATTGCCAACTTGGTCGATGCGCCACTGCCCGTCACGGTGAGCTGGTGACCCTCAGTCGGCCGCAAGCAGCGGCTCTGCTTGCCGACAACGGACTCGCCCCACAGCGCTCGCTTGGCCAGAACTTCGTCGTTGACCCCAATACCGTGCGCAAAATTGCACGCATTGCCGATGTACGCAGCGGCGACATCGTTTTAGAAATTGGTGCTGGCCTTGGTTCGCTCACTGCTGCACTTGCTGAAACTGGCGCGCAGGTCATTGC
>JAURNB010000134.1 GCA_030830415.1 Acidimicrobiales bacterium
CACAGTCGATGAACTGGGGGTCACAACTACTTTTCCTGAGTCGGGAACAATGAGACCCGACAGCGTTTTCATCAATGTGCTTTTTCCCACACCGTTAGGGCCAACGATGCCCCAACACTGGCCTGGGTCTACAGAGAAGCTCACTTTGTGGAGAAGCATGCGGGGGCCGAAGCTGACATTGAGCAGTTCAGTGCGTAGAGAACTTGCCACGGAGTGACTCTACGCCAAATGAGTAAGTGTGACGGAGTAATAGAGTGTTGCAATGACCAACATCGCAGAGCAAGTACTCGTCGTCACAGGTGGAACTAGTGGAATTGGCGAAGCATTTGCGCGAAGTTTTGGAGCGGATGGTGCTTCGGTAGTAATTGCCGGTCGTAATGGTGAAAAAGCGCAACGTATTGCGAGTGACATTGTGAAAGCTGGTGGCAAAGCAATTGGTGTTACTTGTGATGTCACACAACAAAGTGACTGCGATGCTCTTATTGCCGCAACGCTGGCTGAATATGGTCGCCTCGATACGGTATTTGCAAACCATGGCGCTGCCGGAGAAATTGGCCCGTTGGTGCGCTGGAGCGATGAAGATGTGCAACAAACGGTCAATGTCAACTTGCTCGGTACGTTGTATCTTGCGCGTGCAGCTCATGCAGCTTTGAAAGATGGCGGTGGGCGCTTCATTGTTACTGGCTCAGCAGCTGGCCGACAAAACATGTTGGGCAATGGAATGTATGGCATTTCAAAAGCAGCGGTTTCACACCTCGTACGCCAATTCGCTCTTGAGTGGCGTCGGTCGAATATAGCGGTGAATGAAATTCTTCCTGGCCCAGTGCGTACGCCAATGGCTGGATTCCCCACACTCGACGCAAACCCTTCCTCACAATTCCTTGATTACATCGAAAAGATGGGTGACTGGTTGAAAGACCCCAGCGATGTTGTGCCCATTGCGCGCTTCATTGCCACCATGCCAGTGAATGGCCCCACCGGGCAGAGCTACAACTTAGGTGGACGCCTGGCAGGAAACTAGTCACAGGTGAAGTTAGAAAAATATGCACCAGCACTATTTGTGTTGTTATGGAGTACTGGTTTCGTTGTGGCGCGATATGGCACGCACGATGCTGGGCCGTTTACTTTTTTAGCCATTCGGTTGATGTTGGCAGCGGGAGCTTTATGGGTCATTGCCATTTTTACCAAAGCGCCAAAACTTGAACGTATACACATTGCCCCAACAGTTGCCGTGGGTATTTGTATGCATGCTCTGTATTTAGGAGGAGTTTTCTTCGCAGTATCGCAAGGGTTGCCCTCTGGCGTGAGCGCACTCATTGCAGGGTTGCATCCAGTACTCACCTCATTTGTAGGTAATTGGGTGCTGAAGGAAAGGTTGAAGCCGCTGCAGTGGTGCGGCATTGCACTTGGAGTCATGGGCGTGGTTGCCGTGCTCATTGATCGGCGCAATGCGCACAGTTCGGGAATCACTGCTCTTGCCATTACAGCAATGGTCGTTTCTATTATCGGCATGGCTTCAGGAACAATCTTGCAGCGAGCAAAGGGTCGTGCGATGCCGTTGCTACGTGGAACATCGCTCCAATATGTAGCAGCAAGCGCAGTGATGTTTGTTTTGGCAATTACCAATGAACATTGGCGCTTTCATTCCACTGTCCGTGTGTGGTTTTCATTGGCGTGGGCCGTTGTAGTGCTCTCTATTGCGGCGGTGCTCATCATGATGGTGCTACTCAGCAAACATGCAGCAGCTCGAGTGAGTAGTTTGTTTTTTCTCACACCAGCACTCAGCACTATTGAAGGCGCAGTTCTGTTTAGGGAGCGTTTGGGTGTGCTCGCAATACTTGGTTTGGCAGTGGCGCTATGTGGTGTTTGGCTAACGATGCGCACACCTGAAAGCACTACACCTCTAGCGAAGTAAGGTCTGGCCCCAAAATAATTTCGCCACTGAAGTGTTCAGCAGCAAGTGCTCGCCATTCATCTTCAGAGCCGGGTTGCATTGTTGGCACATAGTGCGTGAGCATCAATTTCTTCACACCATTGCGTGCGGCTGTTTGGCCAGCTTGTTGAACCGTGGAGTGATAATCGAGAATATCGGTGAAGCGTTCTTCAAGTGGTGGCACAAATGCGGCAAGAGTACGCACGAGATCTTCGCGTAAAACAGTTTGCACGTATACATCGGCATCGCAAACAAGAACGTCGAGTTCAGCGCAAGGAATGGTGTCGCCAGCGAGTGCAGCAACTTTTCCTTCGTGTGTAATGCGGTAACCCACAGTGGGTGAAACGGGTCGGTGGTCGGTGCGGTGCACCTCGAGTGTCACATCACCAAGTTGCACCGAGTCGCCAGGTGATACTTCACGAACGTCGAGCACGAGGCCTGGCCCTTCGCGCAAATCGCGGTGATGGTCGAGGCGGTAACCCTCATCGGGGCCAAGCATCATGAGAAGACCATCAACGATGCGCTTCGTGCCAACTGGGCCAATAATGACGAGTGGCGTATAGACGGGCGACATGATCCACTTGGTGGTGACGATGTCGTTTAAGTCGCTGATGTGGTCGCTATGTAAATGAGTAAGTACAACAGCAGTGACCATTGGAGGCATGAGGCCTGCACCAACAATGCGCATCACACAACCGCGGCCGCAGTCGACAACGATGTTTTGGTTTCCTGCTTGCACCAAAGTGGAAGGACCAGCGCGGTGGGGGTCCGGCATCGGGCTTCCAGTGCCCAAAAGTGTGATTTTCATGGCTCCTCGTTTCTGAGGAAAGCCTAGTTCTATACAGTGGTAACAAGTACCTTTGCCGGTTCGGGCTCTTGTTCAGCAGCAGTTGCTTCAATGCAACTCTCGGCAGATGGCAATGGGCATGTGCAGTTGAGGCCACCTACTGGAACCACCAAAGGGCTGTGCACTGCACCATAGGCGGAGTACATGCTCATGAGGGTGGAGTAGTGAATAGAGAGACATTCTTCAGTGTGGAGTTGCTTGGGCTTCACAGACTTCTCACGGCGCCATTTCATACTCCTACCGTACGTGGCGAATGCCCGATGAAATAGGGGGAAGAGGGTGACTTCACCGAGGGTTCACCCAATGTCAATCTCAAAAATAGTCACCGTTCAGTCAAGGGAGTTCCGTGGGTGTCTTGAGCACACCGTAAAGTGAACGGATGGTCCCCGCGAGTTCACTTGGTGCATTTGCGGTCGCTTCGTTTCTGCTGCTCATCATCCCGGGCCCGGCGGTCATTTATGTTTTGAACCGCAGTGTTTCTGATGGTCGCAATGTTGCCCTGAGCGCAGTTGCGGGTTTGGAATGCGGAAACTTCATGCATGTCATTGCCGCCTCTGCAGGTTTGTCGGCGGTTCTTGCAGCATCATCAACTGCATTCAACACGGTGAAGTGGTGTGGAGCGATTTATCTCATTTTTATTGGCGCTCGAACGCTTCTGCGCCGACCAGCGACAATGGCGGCCTCGCTCACCACAATGGCGCCACGGAAAGCATTTATTCAAGGCTTTGTGGTGAACACGCTGAATCCAAAAGTGGCACTGTTCTTCTTATCTTTCTTGCCCCAGTTCATTGACCCCGAACAAGGTGCGGCTTGGTTTCAAGCTTTGGTGCTCGGCCTTGTATTCGTTGCTATTGGTTGTGTCACCGATAGTGCTTATGCGCTGACTGCAAGCTCATTGCGCACGGTGTTGCTCCGTGGTCGTGCACTTCCATTCGTGCAGCGTTGGGTTGCTGGAAGCGTTTTCATTGTGCTCGGTTTGGTTGCGGGAACGGCTTCGGCGGGAAGCAATAAGTAACTGTTACTTAGCAGCGAATTCTTTAAAGGCCGCAAACGCTCGTGGGCCATACACCGTTGCTGGTCCACCATTCATGGAGATCGTGACTCCAAGAGTTTCTGCAACTTCAGCTTCGGTGGCACCATTGCGCGCCGCACCTTTGGCATGTGCTGCGATGCACCCATCACAGCGAACAGAAACTGCAATAGCAAGAGCGATGAGTTCTTTTGTTTTGGCGTCGAGTGCTCCTGGCTTGAATGCGGCTGCATGCATTTCACCGAATCCTCTATATACATCGGGAATTGCATTGCGCAGATCTTTGCTGAGTGGCGCAAGTGCACTTTGCACATCTTTTCCGTACGAGTGACTTTCGCTATTGCCATGGTCATGTTGCTCGCTGCTGTTCATGTTCTTAGTCTGCCTCACCTAGG
>JAURNB010000135.1 GCA_030830415.1 Acidimicrobiales bacterium
GCACGTCGTTATCGACGGCAAGTTCACCTGCAAGTTTTGCCATCTCGCCATAAAGCGGAAGATCAAAGATATTGATGGGTGGATTGCTGATGACAACTGAAGCAACGCCATCTACAACTTGCACACGCGCTAATTGATACCCGGAATAGTCCATGGCTTCTCCTACAAAAGTGACTTCATTGCAGCACGAGTAGCGGCCGTTTCATCGGGATTGCCGCCAAATTCCACAGCGCCAAAGTCGGTGACGCCAATGTCGCGCAACGCGCTCACTCGTTCACACACCTCTGCGGCACTTCCCACAATGGCAATGTCGGCTGGCCCTGCTGCACCTTCAAGGTCGAGCATGGCTCGGTAGCTGGGGAGTTGGCCATAAATAGCAAAAACCTGCGATGCGCGAGCTAAAGCGCCAGCACGATCTTCGGTGACACATACAGGCAATGCCGCAATGACGCGGGGTGTTGGCTTTCCTGCTTCGTCGGCAGCGCGGTTGAGCGTAGGAATAGTGTGCGACGACAACGTTGCTGGCCCTGTGCACCACGTGAGTGTTCCATCGGCAAGTGCACCAGTGACGCGCAGCATTTGTTCGCCAAGCGCAGCTACCACCACAGAAAATGGTTGCGAACCAGCAACCGACACTTCGGCATGCGCTGAATACACTTCGCCAGCAAATGAGACTTTTGATGTTTGTGCAAGCTGGGTGAGAATGGTGAGATATTCGCGCATGTGGCGCACGGGCTTGTCGAATGACATGCCCATCATGTTTTCAATAACGATTTTGTGGCTCAACCCAATACCTAGGCACAACCGGCCACTCGCTGCAGCATTCACCGTGAGGCACTGCTGCGCCAGCATCATGGGGTGGCGTGGGTACGTTGGCACCACTGCGGTACCTAGTTCAATGCGGGGAACTTCGCGCCCAACAATTGCGAGAACAGTGAGGGCATCGTGGCCAAATATTTGTGGTGCCCAATAACTGGAAAAACCATCTTGTTCTGCTGCTCGCGCCTCGGCCACAATGACATCGAGGGTTCCACTAGTAACTGCTCCACCAAAAATTCCTATTTTCATGAGCGAAACCGTATCACCCGTGGAGCAATGAATACCCCTAGGCGAGGCTCACGAGATCGAGCCACGACTTATTGAAGTAGTCCACTTCGCCATCGGGGAGCAACAGCACCTTGGTTGGTGAGAGGCGCTCAACAAATTCGGGGTCGTGGCTCACGAAAATAATGGCACCTTTCCAATCGGAAAGTGAACTGGCAATTGATTCGCGACTCGCAGGGTCGAGGTTGTTTGTTGGTTCGTCGAGCAAGAGCAAGTTATTGCGGCCAACCATCAACATGGCGAGAGCAAGTTTGGTTTTTTCTCCACCCGACAGCGTGCCCGACTCTTGGAACACTTTGGTTCCTGAGAGACCGAACATGCCCAGGTAGCCGCGTAGTTGAGTTTCTGTGAGCGCCAACTGCGGAGGAGCCTCTTTGCGCATATGGTCGATGAGGTTGGCATGCGGGTCGAGGTTGTCGTGCTCTTGGGCGTAATAACCCATTTGCACTTTGTACCCAAACTCGAAGTTACCCAGGTTCGCTTCTGTTTCACCAGCCAAAATACGCAGCAAGCTTGTTTTACCCGCACCGTTGAGACCCAAAATGAGCAGTCGCTCGCCTCTACCTAAATCGAAAGAAACATCTTCAAAAATAGGAGGCCCCGCGTAGGCCTTCGACAAATGACTCACCGTGATGACCGTTTCACCAGCTTGTGGCGGGTCGGGAAACTTCACTTTCATGACGCGATCTTTCGCCCCAGCCTTCGTACGAGTTGACTCCATGCGGTCAATGCGCTTTTCAATACTGTGCGCCATGCTTGCTTTTGTTGCTTTTGCTCCGAAGCGATCGACCAAAGTTTGCAAGCGGTCAATTTCTTTCGACTCCATTGCGGCTTTCTTTGCCGTTCTGCGTTCGTCATCGGCGCGTGAAGTTTTGTATTGCGTGTAGGTGCCTTTGTATTCCACCAACGTGCCCACTTCGTCTTCACCTGGCCTGTCGAGGTGCAGAACACGTGTAATGGCTTCATCGAGCAACTCAAGGTCGTGACTAATTACGAGTAACGCACCACGATATTGGCGCAAAAAGTTGAGTAACCAGTTTTTTGCATCAACGTCAAGGTGGTTCGTGGGCTCGTCGAGCAACAACATGTCGCTTCCCGCAAACAAAATGCGTGCGAGTTCTACACGACGACGCTCTCCGCCTGAAAGTACACCAAGTTGTAAATCGAGACGGTCGGGCTTGAGCCCCAAGCCTGCAGCAATGGAGCGTGCTTCACTGTCGGCTGAATAGCCACCTTTGTCGCGAAACAGTTCTTCGGCCTTGGTGTACTTGCGAATATTTGCTTCACTCGCATTTTCTTCCATGCCAATGCGCAACTTCTCTAAACGCGTGAGATCTTCGTCAATGTTGCGCCCCGACAAAATATGGTTGACCGCAAGTCGTCCGTCGAATTGTCCGGCAGCTCGTGGATCTTGCGATAAGTAGCCATAGCCACCTTTACGCAAAATGTTTCCCTTTGTGGGGTCGTTGTCGCCGCCGAGGGTTTTGAACAGTGTGGTCTTGCCTGCACCGTTGCGGCCCACGAGACCCACTTTGTCGCGCGGCATCACGGTGAAGGTTGCGTCTTCAACAATGGTTTTGCCGCCTATTTCAACGGTGATGGCATTGACTTGAAGCACCGACCTATCGTGTCACCACTAGCCCTCAGTAACAACCACCATTTCAAATAGGCAGCGTGACTTTCGTTTTAACCAGCAGCTGCAGCGCTACTTGGCGTGGGAATGGTTGTTGCAGGTGCAGCAGTTGTGGCGACAGGAACCGTTGTTGCCGGTACTGCTGCCACGGTTGTTGCTGCGGCAGGAGTCGTGGTTACCACCGGCACGGGCGAAGTGGTGGAATTACTCGCCAATGTTGTTGGAGCACCTGCCCCCAGGGTGGTTGTGGTGGGCATTACACCTTGTAGCACCCGAGAATCGTCTTGGAAATTGACCTTCATGCAATCACCTGGAGCACTAGGCGCAATGCCAACAGCTCGAGCAATTGCAGTAGCCAGCACTACCCGACCATCGGGGCTGGGATGAATGCCATCATTTGACCGTAATGA
>JAURNB010000136.1 GCA_030830415.1 Acidimicrobiales bacterium
ACGCGTCTCCTCATTGACACCGTCACCAGTTTCAAGCCTGTCTAACTTGTTGCGTTAGCGAGCCACATTGCATGTGTCTCGCGGAGGTGTTGGGGTAAGCGTTGAACATGTCGTGCCGATAACGCAGGTATGCGTGTTCGTACGGCGAGCCCGTAAGAGTATTTCTGCGCCACACCAAACATCACTAAACGGTCAATTCCGCGCGTAAAGGGGCATTCTTTGTCGGTGCGGTAATTCAACCCGAGTGCTGCTGCAGTTTCTGGCAAGTTGAGTTCGTATCCGTCGGGGTAGTGGTCGAACCCGCTCACTAGGCGACGCAAAAGCCAGGTAGAAGTAGGCCCCAGTATGCCGAGCCAATAGTGCTCGACATAGTCGCTGCGTACTTCAAAACCGGTGGAGTCGACCACAGGGTCAAGCCATGGGTAGACCACCAGTGTTTCGGAATCGTGAAGAACAGTTGCAGTTGAGTTCATGCTTATATGTGTGCATTGTGAGGCACTTGGTGACACAAATTGTTTGATGAACTCAAGAGAGTAAGAATGAAGCGATGTCGGAAGAACTATTGAAACTCGCTCAAGAGATGTTGGCAGGTGCCGAGCGTGTCACCGTGCTGACAGGCGCTGGCATTTCTACCGATTCTGGTATTCCCGATTTTCGTGGGCCTAATGGCGTGTGGACACGTAACCCTGCAGCGGAAAAAGTGGCAACCCTCAAGCACTACCTAGAAGACGAAGAGATTCGCAAAATCGCTTGGCAAAATCGGCTCATTTCGCCAGCATGGACTGCACAACCCAACGCTGGTCACCTTGCACTTGTGCAGCTGGAGCAGCAAGGAAAAATGCACGGTCTCATTACGCAAAATATTGACGAGCTTCATCAACGTGCGGGAAATTCACCCGAGTTGGTGATTGAAGTGCACGGCACGATGTTTCGCACCGCGTGTTGGAGTTGTCATGAACGACTTCCTATGGAGCATGCCATTGAACGAGTGCGTAACGGCGAGGAAGATCCGCAGTGTTTAGCCTGTGGAGGAATTCTCAAAAGCGACACCATTAGTTTTGGTCAGGCACTTGTTCCTGAAGTCATCGCACGCGCCATGCAGGTGAGTGAAGAGTGCGATGTGTTTGTTGCTGTGGGCTCCACCTTGTCGGTGTTTCCGGCGGCCAATGCCGTGCCTCGGGCAAAAGCAGCGGGAGCAAAAATCATCATTGTGAACGGCGTGCCCACCGAGATGGACCGCTATGCCGATGCGGTATTGCTGGGTGATATCAGCGTTCTCTTGCCGCAATTAGTGGCTTAAGCACCGCAAAAGGGCCCCGAGCCGAAACCCGACCCATCAGGTAGCATTTAGGCATGGCTACATTCCGTGACCTTCTGTCGAAGGCAAAAGCGCAAATTACCGAGGTCGACACCGCCGAAGCGCAAAAGCGCATTCAAGCTGGTGGAGTCATTGTGCTCGATGTTCGCGAGCCAGATGAGTTCGACCAAGGTGCGTTGCCCGATGTGTTGCACATTCCTCGCGGACACTTAGAAGCCCAAATTGAAGGCAAGATCATCGATAAGGCTGCACCGGTCGTGGTGTATTGCGCCGGCGGTGTGCGCAGTGCGTTTGCCGCACAAACTCTCACTGAAATGGGATACACCAACGTTGTATCCATGGACGGCGGATTCGGTAAATGGAAAGACGAAGGCCGCACCTGGAAGCTTCCTGTCACGCTCACACCAGAACAGCGCAATCGCTATCAGCGCCATTTGTTGTTGCCAGAAGTTGGCGTTGAAGGTCAAGCAAAATTGCTCGGCGCAAAGGTGCTCATGCTTGGTGCAGGTGGCCTTGGTTCACCAGCAGCGTTGTATTTAGCTGCAGCTGGTGTAGGCACCATTGGCATCATCGACATGGACGTTGTTGATGCGTCGAACTTGCAGCGCCAAATTTTGCACAACCTCGACCGCATTGGCGATCGCAAAGTAGATAGTGCAAAAAAGACGCTCACGCTCATGAACCCCGATGTCAACGTGGTTACTTACGACACGCGCCTCGACGCAAGCAACATCATGGACATCATTGCTGGCTACGACGTCATTGTCGACGGTGCCGACAACTTCCCGAGCCGCTACTTATTGAACGATGCCAGCGTGAAGTTGGGCATTCCAGTTGTTCACGGTTCCATTTTCCGCTTTGAAGGAATGGTGAGTGTTTTCCACCCACTCGAAGGCCCTACGTATCGCGACATGGTTCCCGAGCCACCTCCAGCAGAACTTGCACCAAGTTGCGCAGAAGCTGGTGTTCTTGGCGTGTTGCCAGGCATTATCGGCTCCATCCAGGCGCTTGAAACCATCAAGGTCATTTTGAAACTTGGCGAGCCACTCATTGGTCGCATTCTTGCGGTCGATACCACCGAGATGATTTTCCGCACGTTCAAATTGCGTGCCGATCCATCGAACCCTGTGACCTATGCCAACCGCGATCTCATTCAGGTACGTGACCTCGAAGGACTCTGCGGGCCACAGATGGCTCACTAGGCTGGCAGGGTGCCTGTACGCCCTCGTCATATAGCCATCGTTGGTGCCGGATTCTCGGGTGCGGTCATCGCTCGTGAACTCGCCGAAGCAGGTCATCGTGTCGATGTGTTCGACTCGCGACCACATGTAGCGGGCAATTGTCATACAGAGCGTCAAGACGACGATGTGATGGTGCATGTTTATGGGCCACATATTTTTCACACTGCTCATGAACATGTGTGGCAGTACATGAATCGCTTCGGCACCATGATGCCGTACAACCACAAAGTGAAAGCAACCACACAGGGCAAAGTGTTTTCATTGCCGGTCAACTTGCTCACCATCAATCAATTTTTCGGCAAAACTTTCACGCCAGCAGAGGCTGAAGCGTTCATCACCTCCATTGGTGACCAAAGCATTACCGACCCACAATCATTTCGCGATCAGGGCCTGCGGTTTGTTGGGCCAGAGCTGTATGCAGCATTTTTCGATGGCTACACCCGTAAGCAGTGGGGTGTTGACCCTGTGGAATTGCCTGCAAGCATTTTGGCGCGCTTACCTGTGCGCTTTAACTACGACGATTCGTATTTCAACCATCCGTATCAGGCCATTCCGCGCGACGGATACACGCCCATTGTGGCCAATATTCTCGACCACCCCGGCATCACCGTCACTTTGGGTGTGGTGAAGTCGCGTGCCGACCTTGCCGGCGCCGATCACGTGGTGTGGAGTGGCCCCATCGATGCATATTTCGGTTTTGAGCATGGCCGCTTGGGGTATCGCACGCTCGACTTCGAACGCCAAGTACACGATGGCGACTTCCAGGGCTGTGCAGTAATGAACTATGGCGACCCCGATGTTCCCTATACGCGCATCACCGAACACAAGCACTTTGCGCCATGGGAAACACATCAAAAAACGGTCACGTACCACGAATACAGCCGCCTTGCCGACCCCAATGACGTTCCGTATTACCCCATTCGTTTGGTGAAAGAAAAAGGTCAACTGCAGCAATATGTGCATGAAGTGGGGAAGTTGAGCAACATCACCTTTGTGGGCCGCTTGGGAACATATCGTTATCTCGATATGGACGTCACAATTCACGAAGCTCTTGGCGCAGTGCGAGCATTGCTCACTGCTTGGGAAAATGACTCTGCAGTTTCGCCCTTCTCGGTGGACCCACTCTGATGTCTGTTGCAGCATTCCCCGATATCAACCTGTTGCAGCGCATTTTGCCAGCGCGCGCCGACACCCTCGAGCCACCGCTTTACGAGCGCATTGCGGGCAATGTGCAAACCTTCGACACATACTTTGGTGTCTTCCCTGCAGCACGTTGGCGGCGTAAATCGGCTGTGAATGCGTTGCATGCGGTACTTGAAGTGTCGGGGCCATGCGAAATTGAAATCGTGGCAGTGAAGCGCCTTAAAGAGACCATTGTTCTTACACATGTTGCACAAAGTGCTGGTGTAGTGAACCTGCGTGTGTGTGATCTGCAAGACACCACAGTCGATTCGTACTACGTCAGTGTTCGTCGCAATAGCGACAATGGTGGGCGTCTTGTGACCGGTGGTTGGTATTCAGGTGCTGCCCCATTGCGTGAAGTACGCATGAATGCGGTCATCACCACGTTCAATCGCCAGCCTTACGTACTTGCCAACGTTGAGCGGATGCGTCAACTCATTACTGAAGTGCCAAGCATCGAACAATCTTTCCGCGCCACCATTGTCGACAACGGGCGCAACTTAGAAGTTCCAGCAAGTGCAGGCATGAGCCCAACACTTATTCCTAACCCGAACTTGGGTGGCGCGGGTGGATTCGCGCGAGGTCTTATTCATGCGCGCAACGATGGGTGGACCACCCATGTGTTGTTCATGGACGACGATATTTCACTTGAAGTGGAATCGTTAGTACGTACCATTGCGATGTTCCGTTATGCCACAGACGACAAGCTCTGTATTCATGGGGCCATGATCTCGGAAGAGATTCCCTGGATGCAGTTTGAAGCTGGCGCACACTATGCATGGCGTTACACGTATCCATTGCGTGCAGTTGGTCGTGAAGACGATCTGCGCGATCGCATCACAGTGCTAGCCGATGAGCTTGAGCCGAAGTTTGAATACACCGCCTGGTGGTATACCGCGTTCCCTATTGCAGTTGGCAAAGAGAACCCAGTACCAGTCTTCGTGCGTGGTGACGACGTTGCCTTTGGCCTCATGCACACTGGCGAACACAGCATCACCATGAAAGGTGTTGCAGTGTGGCACGCCGACTTTGCCCTCAAAAACGGGCCAATGACTCTGTACTACGAAACCCGCAACATGTTGTTGGTAGAAACATTGGTCTACGACCAGCACAAGTGGTATCACACGGCATATCGCACGTTGTCGTTTGGGTTCCGCAACATTTTCTCACTGCGCTATGCCAGCTTGGAATATATGTTGAAAGGTCTCGACCACTATTTAGAAGGTCCCGATTTTTGGCGCAATGTCGACCATGCGGCAATGCACGATGAAGTGCGCGTATGCCCCGAAGAAAAAGCTGGGCCACTAAACGCTGAACTCAGTGCAATTCAAATTCCTGCTGGTATTCCAAAGCCGATTCGTCTCATTGGATTTATTGCTGCGGTGCCACTTGTTGGTGGTTACATATTGCCGCAGTGGTTGCGTTCCAAAAAGATGGGAGTTGCTCCCATCAACTCACGCGCGGTAGGCTTAGCTACGCGCCGTAACAGTATTTTGCATCGCCATCCACGCCTCGATGAGGGCTACGTGTTGGTGCGCGACACTCCACGTTTCTGGCGCGATATGAAGGCCTTGCGTGTATCGCTCATGCGTTTGCGCCGCGATTACCCACGCTTGAAGCGCGAATACCGTGCGTATTACCCCGAGATGGTGAGCGATGAAGCGTGGGCACAGCGCTTTGGTGTTTCTATAGACGATCTGCGGTCGTCATCAACGCCAGCCAAGTAGCTCGGTTCACGTTGCCCGTAGCGGGCAATTTTGCGCGTTGTTGAAACTGCTTCACGTAGTACACCGTAGGGCCGTCGTAATAGCCAGAAGTTTTTACAGTGGTTTTCAGTACACGGTTCAGTGTTGCTTGAAGCACTTTCACCGACGGATGCTGAGTGCCAAGGCGCAACACAGATGTGCGCGGTTTTTTGTCGAGGCCAAGACTTTTCCACACTTCAACGTCGACAATGCCATCAACCGGAAGCGCCATAGCGGTTTCATACCTCATCACGAGTGACCTTGTGCTCTTGCCGAAAACGCCATCGGTAGGAATCGCTTTTTTCTTCAGTTTGAAAGCAGTGTTGAGTGACTGCTGCACCAATTTCACCATGTTGCCTTTTTGGTTGGTGCGCAGTGGCAAACCAATCACTACATCGGGTGCGCCTGGTGTTTGGGGGAGCAAACTCTGAGCACGTAGCGCATCGAGTTGTGCGCGAATGTACAACGCAAATTCAGTTTGGCCAGTTGCCGTGAGGTGCACATTGTCGTTCTTCACAAACCAACGCCACCTTGGAGTGTCAGATGAATATGTATTCCAGTCGAGCAGGGTGACGTTTGCGTATGTTGCAGCGATCCTGGCGAGTGCTGCATTCGATATGTCATACCCCGCTGTTGTGCGTCGCGTAGACATGTTGATGAAAATGATTCTCTGCACGCCTTTGGCGGTGAGAGCAGCAACGACTTGGTCGGCTTCGGCGCCAAAGGTGCTCGATGAATCGTTGTAGCCCAGTTGAATGACAGCGATTGCCGGTGTCTTATCTGCAGGTAATGAGTTGATGATGGTGATTCCGTCAGGCGTACCTGTGCATGAAGCGCCAATCAGGCATCGTGAACTCAACGCTTGATAATCAACATTGGGGTATGCCGGGCGAACAATGCTGTTGAACTCAGAAGTAATACTTTCTCCAACCGAGTCACCAATAAACAACATTGGCCCGACCACTGTTGACGTTGCCGTCGAGCCGTAGACGGGAGTGGTCTCGTACCACGGAGAACGCAGGTCGAATGCCGATTTGAAATCCCATCCACTCATACTCACTTCGCCTGCTGTGCCGGAAATGGTGACTTTGGTTGCATAACCATTCCAATCGCTTCCTAGCCCGTCGTGGGTGGTGACAACCGAGAGCAGCACACCGATGCTGGGGTATTTCTTTTGAATACTCTGTGCGTCGATCACTGCACTCCAATTGAGGTCAGATGAATCGGCCGCAATGTCACCATCATCAACACGCATGGGGAAGGTAGTGCCGGCTGTGCGGCCACCGTTCGACGAAGTGAACTCAGTACTCACCACGCCACCTTTTGCGGTACGCATAATGAATCCACTGGTGTCGCTAATGGCAGTGTTGGTGCGCATGTCTTCCAGAACCGCAATGGGGCGGCCTATTTTTTCGCGAAGTGCTGCACCGCCGTACACCTGGCACGATTGCGTGTCGCAGGTTTTAGCGTAGCTATAGCGCTTTTGGCCAAGGGAGTACGAGCGAGCAGCAACTGCTTGCGCACGTAGTGCATTCATACCTGCGCCACCGGCGAGGTCTCCCCAAGACGCAGGGGATTCACGAGGAACTACTCCACGCAAGTAGTCGTCGAGTTTCACCAGGTTGACGGTGCGATTTTCTTTGTCGGTTCCGTTCACGGCACGAATGGTTCCGCGGTAGTAACGCGTGGCACCGGCTGGTTCACATATGCCAATTGCATCATTCGGCATCACTGCTGCAGATGCATCGTTGCTGAGAGTTGTTGAAACATTTGTGGGGCCAGCAATGTCGGCAACGAGAACGAACTTATTTGCGACGGGGTCAGATTGCTCAGCAACACAAGTTGGTGTGGTGCTTCCCCATACGCGATACGTGCCCACAGTGCCTGCAATCTCGCGCACTACAAGCGCCGCCCATTTGCGACCCGGAACGGGGTCGTTCTCCAGAAGGAGAGAAGCATTTTCCGACACCATTGCTGTTTGTTTGTTATCGAGGGCGGTGAGTCGCACGCTCATGACGCCGTTTGGTGTGAGACCCGCATCTGCATCGGTGAGTGGCGACAACGTGGTGCCGCCGTAATAGAAGTCGAGAATTTCTTGCCAGGTTTTGTTGTAGGTGGTGGCCCAGCCGAGTGCGCCGTACTGGCTCATGCCGCGCCCGTGGCCATTTCCTTTGCCATTCACCAAAATTGATGCAGGGGGTTGGCCCGCAAGATCTTCAGCAAATGCAGGGGGAGTGGGTACCGCGAAGAGGAAGGTGCTCAACATGATCGCCGCAACAATGATGCGTCGAAGTTGAGTTGAGGACGCGTGAATCATGTTCCTCCAAAGGGTAGTTGTGCGGACATGATGATTATCGGCAGATCCCCCCTCCAACTTGAGTGTTCTAGGCGCGTTTCGTCACGAAAAGCGGGACATACGGCGCCGAGAACACTAAAAGTGGGTTATAGCCTGAAGGGATGAAGCAAGAGGTGCGTTTAGGCGTTATTGGTGTGGGAAATGTCGGAGCGGCATTTATCAACCTTGTTCACGAACGTGCCGAAGCAATCACCCAGCGCACAGGCATCACTTTGGTGGTGACCCGAGCCTCGGTTCGCGATATTTCACGTGCTCGTGGCGTGTCGCTCGACGCGAAAGCATTCACCACGAACCCGCTCGACGTGGTCAATGACCCCAATGTCGATGTTGTGGTCGAACTCATGGGTGGAATTGAGCCCGCTCGCGACCTCATCACCCAAGCGCTGGGCAAAGGCAAGCCAGTGGTCACAGCAAATAAGGCACTCCTTGCTGAACATGGCGCAGAACTTTTTGCTGCAGCTGACGCAGCGGGTGTTGACCTTCTCTTTGAAGCTGCAGTTGCTGGTGGTATTCCCTTCATTCGTCCGTTGCGCGAGAGTTTGCGTGGCGAACCTATTCGCCGTGTCATGGGCATTGTGAATGGCACCACAAACTTTATTTTGACGAAGATGACAGAAGAGGGCGCCGACTACGCAGCAGTTCTTACTGAAGCGCAAGCCTTGGGTTATGCCGAAGCCGACCCCACAGCCGATGTTGAAGCATTCGATGCGGCTGCGAAGTGCGCAGTGATTGCGAGCATCGCATTTGGTGCCAACGTCACTTCACACGATGTTCATCGCGAAGGAATTACTACGGTTACAGCGGCCGATATTGCTGTGGCAAAACGCCTCGGTTATGTAGTGAAGTTGCTTGCCATTGCGGAAATCGATGCAGATTCGCAAGAACTTGCCGTGCGCGTGCACCCTGCAATGGTCCCGCTGAACCACCCACTAGCCAGCGTGCGCGAGGCCTATAACGCCGTGTTTGTCGAGGGCGATGCAGTGGGGTCGCTGATGTTCTACGGCCGCGGTGCCGGCGGCAGTCCAACGGCAAGTGCGGTACTGGGCGACACTATTGACGCTGCAGTGAACTTGAAAAAAGGTACGCACGCCATGTTGGGTTCGTTCTCAAAACCACGCTTCACCGCAATAGATAAAACGCACAGCGAATACATGTTGGCACTTGAAGTACTCGACCAGCCAGGTGTTTTGCACAGCATTACTGGTGTGTTTGCGCAAAATGGCGTGAGTATTCGCACCGCTGAGCAGGAAGGCATTGGCGAAAATGCACGTCTTGTTTTCATTACACACCTTGCCCAAGAAGCATCGGTCCAAAAGTGTCTGCGCGATTTCGCAGGTCTTGCAGTGGTGAAACGATCGGGCGACTTCATTCGAGTTGTAGGGCAGTAACTCATGCAGTACGTATCAACTCGTGGCACGGCTCCTGTGCTTTCCTTTGCCGACGCAGTGCTTGCCGGCCTTGCTACCGATGGTGGTTTGTATGTTCCGCAAGTGTGGCCGTCAGCGCCAGACACGCTGACGACCGACTACGCATCGCTCGCAGCGTCGGTGATGGCGCCATTTATTGGCGACGAAATTGATGCAAACACATTGCAGAAACTCTGCAGTACTGCATATTCCACATTTCGCGATCCACGTGTTACGCCGCTTGTTCCATTGGAGGCCAATCATTGGATGCTGGAACTTTTCCACGGCCCTACCTTGGCGTTCAAAGACGTAGCTCTGCAGTTTTTAGGTCAATTGTTCGACTTGCTTCTTGAGCAACGTGATGAATACATCACCATTGTTGGAGCAACAAGCGGCGATACCGGCAGCGCAGCAATTGACGGCGTGAAAAATTGCTCACGAGTAAAAATCGTCATTTTGTATCCAGAGGGTCGTGTGAGCGATGTGCAGCGACGCCAAATGACCACAGTGAATTCGCCCAATGTGAAAACACTTGCGGTGAATGGAACGTTCGACGATTGTCAAGACCTCGTCAAGGCGATGTTCAATAACCAAAAGTTCCGGGAACAACAGCGTTTGTCGGCAGTGAACTCCATCAACTGGGCACGCATCATGGCTCAAGTGGTGTACTACTTCTCGGCGGCACAGCAGTTGGCCTCTAGTGGTGTTTCCATTAGCAACGGCGTTTCTTTCAGTGTTCCCACGGGCAACTTTGGCAACGTATTGTCGGGTTGGATTGCGCGACAGATGGGCGCACCTATTCATCAACTCATCGTTGGCTCAAACTCCAACGACATTTTGACGCGCTTTTTTGCCACACAAGAGATGCGTGCACTCAGCGTGCAGCCAACGCTGAGCCCCAGCATGGATATTCAAGTGTCATCAAACTTCGAACGGTTGCTTTTTGAAATGAACAACCGCGATGGTGCACGCACTGCCGACCAGTTGGGTCGCTTTCGTTCTGAAGGTGCGTTTGCGGTGAGCCCCGAGCAATACAACACCTGGCTCGCACCGGTGTTTCGCGCAGCACGGTGTGACGATGCAACAACGCTTGAAGTGATTCGCGATGTGTTTGAAAAAACAGGGCAACTCATCGACCCGCACACTGCGGTGGGTGTGTTCGGAGCACGTCAGCATCAGTCAGCCGATATTCCGATGGTCACTTTGGCAACTGCTCATGCTGCGAAGTTCCCCGATGCAGTAGAAAAAGCAACGGGGAGCCGGCCGTCGTTGCCTGCGCATCTTGCAGACCTCTTTGACCACGAGGAATATGTGACCACGGTCGAAAACGACCTGGAAGCGGTACAAAATGCCGTTGCTCGGTTCACTGCCGGCGCTTAATTCTCGCTGAGCGTTGCAACAAGTTCTCCAGGTGGCTATGGTGGTCACATCTCGGGTTGCCGAGATTGATTTCCGAAGCGGCGTCCCGCTCCCGCTCATTACTGCTTTTGCGGTGTATCGGCGCGAAATCTCGTGAACATTCACTTATTTCGCCGTGATGACCTGAACGCACATGAGATGGCATATGAAAGGTGTCAGCAATGGCTGCAGAAGCACTAGAGCAATCAGTACTTGAATCCAAGGACCGTGAACAACTCATGGCAATCGCCCAAGCACTGGGCGTGAAGTCGGTTTCGCGTGCCAAAAAGGCTGAACTTATCGACAAGATTTTGGAGCAAACAGCTCCTCCGGTAGAGACCAAGCGCCCTGCCCGCACTGAGAAGCAAGCACCAAAAGAGGCTGCTGCGCCTAAAGAAGTACCAGCTGCCAAAGCAGAACCACGCGTGGTCATTGGCATTGACGGTGAACCATTGTCAGAGTGGGAACTCGAGCTCGCTGAGCATGAAGGAACGCTCGAGAAGACCGCTTCTGAAGGTCATCGCCCGAATCGCCCGCACAACGATCGTCAACAAAATGATCGTGGCCCACGCCAACAAAACGATCGCCAACAAAACGATCGTGGTCCGCGCCCACAAGGTGGTCAGCAAAACGATCGCGGCCCGCGCCCACAAGGTGGTCAGCAAGGTGGCCAGCCCGGCGGTCAGCCAGGTTTCCAACAGGGTTCACGTTTCGACAACGACCCAGCAAATCGCAATCGCAATCGCAACCGACGTCGTCGTAAAGGACGTCGTGACGATGAGGGCCCACAGGGCACCGACCGTTATGAAACCGATGTTGAAGTTTCAGACGATCCAATAAGCACAGAGCCAGTAGCAGTGTCGGGTTACCTCGATCTGCGCGACGAGGGCTACGGCTACTTGCGCGTGAATGGCTACTTGCCAACACGTGAAGATGCGTACATCTCGGTGAAGCAAACACGTCAGTACGGTCTGCGCAAAGGCGACCATGTCACCGG
>JAURNB010000137.1 GCA_030830415.1 Acidimicrobiales bacterium
AACAAGGGCCAAGTGCAAGAGGCGGTGTGCTTGCAAGGTGTTTGCACGAAGAGCGTTCTCCATATGAAATTCAATACCACTGTCACTTGCGGCCGAGGTGACGTGGTTGATGATTTGGTGTGCCTTTTCCACGCCACCAAATTTCTTTGCGTAACCGTCAATGACGGGGCTAGGTGCATTTCTGGGCGCAGAGGGGTCGAGCTGGAACGGGCGAAAGGAAATGTTGACATCGAGTTCGACACCTTCGCCAGCAAGGTTTGCCAGGGCTGTTTCGAAGCGCTTTTTGCCGATATAGCACCATGGGCAAACAACATCGGACCAAATTTCTACGTTCATAAGGTCACTCTAGAGCAGCTAAGAGTGCAAGTATTTACACCAGAGTAGAAATGGTGAAAAATGACAGCACTAACGACGGCTAATGCGCAAGCCACCTTTTGTGCAACCCTGGTTGACGAGTGGATTCGCGATGGAGTGCAATTTGCCTATATCGCCCCAGGGTCTCGCTCTACGCCATTAGCCCTAGCCCTGTCGGCGCGTCCTGAGATTTCGGTTGAGGTTTTCATCGACGAGCGTTGCGCAGCTTTTGCTGCGTTGGGCGTTGGTAAGGCAACTGGCTTTCCCGCAGTAGCGCTGTGTACCTCGGGAACAGCCTCCTCGCACTTTTCTGCAGCAGTTGCAGAGGCATCGCTCTCTGGGGTGCCACTCATTGTGTGTACGGCCGATCGGCCCCCAGAGCTTCGCGATGTTGGTGCACCACAAACAATCAATCAAACCCATCTCTACGGCTCATCGGTTCGGTGGTTTCACGACCCAGGGGTTGCTTCGTACGATGCAGCCCACACGTGGCGAGCTTTAGCAAACCATGTGGTGGCCCGAACGATGGGCCCAATTGCAGGCCCCGTGCATCTCAACTTGCCGTTTCGTGAACCACTGCTCGGCGAAGTGGCAGATATGCCACCTAAACGTCATCACGACGCCACTTGGTCGGGTTTTCATGCCGGGCGTTCGCAGCTCTCCGACTGGGAAATTGATGATCTCGCTCACCGACTCGCTGGTCGGCGTGGAGTCATCATTGCTGGTGATGTGGGTGCTGGCTTTGAGTTGGCTACCTACACATCGGCAGTCAGCGTGTTGAGTTCTGTACTGCATTGGCCGATTTTGGCTTGTCCTCTTAGCGGAGTGCGTGGAGGCTCGGCAAATATCGTTTCGCACTTCGATGGAATCGTGCGATCACAAAGTGCTCACGGTGTGTTGGCTCCAGAAGTTGTTCTGCAACTTGGTAAACCGCCAGCGTCAAAGGTGCTGGGTCAATGGATTGTTGCGACTCAAGCGGAAGTGATTGCAGTACATGGCCCCGGTACGTACCAAGACGCTCAACATTCTGTCTTTATGCACATTGAAGCCGATGTGGCGAACACTATCGATCGCTTGTGTTCTGTTGTAGCAGGCGTCGACGACAAGCGAGAGCATGACACTGTTTTGAAATGGGACTCAGCGTGGAGAAGCGCACAGCAGGCGGCATCTCAAAGTATTCAAAAAGAGTTGGCGGTAATCGACGAGATCTGTGAACCTGCCATCGCGCGATTGTTCGCTGAAACATTCTCAGTTGGCATGGTAAGTTCTTCCATGCCCATACGTGATGTTGAGTGGTTCTCGGGTGGAAGGGAAAACGGAATTCTCTTTTCTAACCGTGGAGCAAATGGCATTGATGGTGTTATTTCAACATCGGTTGGTATCGCACAGTCTTTACGTACTCCCGTTGGCCTATACCTCGGCGACGTTGCCTTTCTCCACGATGGATCAGCTTTGGTCGGGCTGAAGAATCGCAATATCGATATGCGCATTGTTGTTGCAGATAATGATGGTGGAGGAATTTTTTCTTTTCTGCCTCAAGCTTCGCAGGTCAATAAAGATGTATTTGAAAATCTCTTCGGTACACCTCATGGCGCAGATATTGCGATGCTGGCTCGCTCACACGGCATCACAGTTATTGAACCTCAATCGCTCGATGAATTGAGTGCAGCAATGGAGGGCTCAGGAACTGCGGTCATCTTGTTGAAAACCAATCGAGAGAGCAATGTTCGTATTCACGAACGCCTGCAATCAGCCATCGTGAAAGCAGTTGACGCTATTACGAATGCATAATTGCGTTCGTCATTGCCTTCAACTTCGCTTCGGTTTCAGCTAGTTCTAGATCGGGTTCACTGTCGGCAACAATGCCGCCACCCGCAAAGAGTCGTGCCGACATCAGGTCTGTGCTGAATTGCGCACAACGGATGGTGACCGCCCAAGTGCCGTTTCCTTGTGCATCGCACCAGCCCACCGCGCCGCCGTAGCGACCACGGTACATCTTTTCCACGCGGTTAATGAGTTCAATAGCTTCAGTGCGTGGAAAGCCGCCAAGTGCAGGGGTGGGGCACAGCTCTCGCGCCACGGTGAGAACGTGAGTATTTGCGTCAGATAAAGGGCCTGTGACGTGTGTGCCGAGATGTTGAACGTTGGCAACACTCACCACAGATGGCTCAGGCTCCCAGTCGAGATACGAGCACCACTGCAGCAACGTGTCGTGCACCATTTCAACAACAACACGGTGCTCAATTTGGTTCTTTTTGCTAGCCAATAAATCGGCTGCATTTTGAGCATCTATTGCGGGGTCTCCAGTGCGTGGAGTGGTGCCTGCCAAAGGGTTGCTATGCGCCATTCCTTTTTCTAGTTGAATGAGCAATTCCGGTGAAGCCCCGACCATGTTGTCAATAGAGAATTGGTAGCACGTGGAATATTGATGATGAAGGAACTGCACAACAGAGTGAATGTTGAGAGGTGTATCAGATATCAACTCGATGTCGCGAGCAATGACAGCCTTTTCTATTTGGCCAGAACGTACCGCGGATCGCGCTTCACTCACAGCAGCTAAATACGTAGAGATCGGTGTAAGGGGAGCACTGCTCAAATGGCGTTCACCGCACTGTTCATGTGCGGCAACGGGAGGTGATGCTGTTATTGAAGCGATTACCTCTTCTATGTAAGTACGCCGTGCCTCTTCGGGCATCTGTGCATCTGTGCATACCGTAATTGACGAATATCCATCACTGAATCGGCGTGCAAAAACACTAGGTACAAAAAAATCTTCTTGTTCTTCTCTCAAGAACGGAAGAAAGCCAAGTGCAATAGGGCCAGCTGCGTCGTGTTCGTCGGTATAGCGACATTCAATACTGCTCAGCAATGCATGTACTTTGGAAGGCTCGACGCGTGCGAAGACACCCTTAGTTGCAATGCCCTCATGGCCGTGTACGAAGAGCATTCCATCGGCACCTGCAATGTCGTGAAGAGGCGGTAGATCGCCTACTGCCACAGAAGTAGCAATGATTTTGCTCATTGCTGATTTCGCGTGCCAGAGAGCAGCTGCGTTAACCCTCCGCTGAGTTGACGGTGCTCGGCATCGTTGAACCCCGCCGCGCGAAGCATTGCGGTGAGTTCGGCTCGCGGTGGTAAATATGCCACGCTGCGTGGAAGGTAACGGTAGGCATCTCTGTCAGAGAGAAGAGCTCCTATCTTTGGAACAATTTTTCCGAAGTAGATGTTGTTTCCGAAGCGGATGATGGGGTTGTGAGGAATACCCACATCGAGCAGAACAACGCGTCCACCGGGCTTGAGAACTCGGGCTATTTCAACAAAGAATGTTGATAGGTCGACAAGGTTGCGCAGTGCAAACCCGCAAATGACCGCATCTACCGACGACTCGGGAAATGGCAAGCGCAAAATGTCGGCCTGGGCTCGAGGAGCACCGGAACGATCGAAAGAAAGCATGCCGTAAGACAAGTCGACTGAAATGGCAGTGTGACCCCGCTTTTGAATTGCCAGGCAAAGATCGCCAGTGCCACTTGCAAGGTCAAGAACACGTGAAGGGGTCGAGAGTTGAAGAGACTCAATTGCAATTTTGCGCCATTTAGTGTCGAGGCGAAAGGTCATGACCCTGTTGACTAAGTCGTATCGAGATGCGATGGTATCGAACATTTCTCGCACGGCTTGTTGCTTTGCATCGCCTTCGGGAAGTGTTTCGCGTGCTTTATTGCGCTTAGATACCACATCTCAACACTACGACGGTTTCTAAGTTGTTGCACGGTTCTGCGAAGTGACAAGATGACATATCAAGTGGGGAATTTACGATTTATGGGGTTTAAGAGATGATTGATTTTTCGTTTCCGGCTGAGGTAGAAGAGATTCGCCTGAAAGTACGCAATTTCATGGACACGGTTGTGCGACCCGCATGGGA
>JAURNB010000138.1 GCA_030830415.1 Acidimicrobiales bacterium
CGCTCTGGGCGACACTGAAACTGGGTTGGCTGCTGAAACAGAGCAAGTAGAAGTGGCATTACGTGACGTGTTGTTGCGTATTCCCAACCTTCCTCACCCCGATGCTCCTAATGGTGCAAGTGACCACGACAACCCCTTGGTTTCCGGGCCGCATCATTTGCCTACAGAGTTCGCTGAACACCAGCGAGTGCCTCACTGGGAAATTGGTGATGCACTGGGCATTCTGGATAACGAGCGTGCTGTAAAAATTTCTGGCGCAATGTTCACCATGCAGCGCGGTCTTGGTGCCACTTTGTCACGTGCGCTGTGTCAATATGCGCTCGACTCCAACGCCGATGAGTTTGAAGAAGTTCGCCCACCAACCTTGGTTACTTCTGCAACGCTCACGGCAACAGGTCAGTTGCCAAAGTTTGCCGACGACGCATTTTTTATTGAGCGTGACGACTTGTGGTGTATTCCCACTGCAGAAGTTCCACTTACTTCTTTGTATGCCGGTGAAGTATTAAATGAAGCACAACTTCCCGCCAAAATGATGGCGTATTCACCGTGCTACCGCCGTGAAGCAGGTTCTGCAGGTCGCGATACGCGTGGCATGTTGCGCAGTCATGAATTCGACAAAGTAGAAATACTCGCCGTCGCCACACCCGAACAGTCGCCAGAACTATTACAGGAAATGGTGAAACGGGCCGAAAAACTCATTTCTGGACTCGGTTTGCCGTACCGCATTATTGAAATTTGCACTGGCGATATGGGCCAAAGTCATCACCGCAGTTTTGATATTGAGGTGTATGCACCAGGTTGTGATGCATGGCTCGAAGTGAGTTCGGTGAGTTGGTTTGCCGACTACCAAGCGCGGCGTGCCGAGATTCGCTTCAAGCGTGGCACACAAAAAGGTACAGAAATTGCACACACCCTGAATGGTTCAGCACTTGCAGTGCCACGTGTATGGGCAGCCATTATGGAAAACAATCGCCAAGCCGATGGCTCGGTGCGCATTCCCGATGTGCTCTTGCCGTACATGCGTGGTGCAACTCATATTGTTCCAAAAAGCGAGTAGTTGTGTCGTTACGAGATCGGCGTGTTCAATATGAAACCGCTGGGCTCGACCTTGCCGATCTTGCTGCTACTCCCATTCAGCAGTGGCATCGTTGGTATGACGATGCGGTGGAAGCCGGAGTTGCCGAACCAAATGCAATGACCGTGTCGAGCAACGATACTGAAGGCCAACCCGATGCACGTGTTGTTCTTGCGCGTGAAGTGAATGACGAAGGCATTGTTTTTTATACCAACTATGAAAGTGCAAAGGGCATTCAACTTGCGAGTGCCCCATTTGCCAGCGCTGTTTTTGCTTGGCTCGATCTACATCGACAAGTGCGTGTGCGAGGAGAAATTGAAGTGGTGTCGAGCGAAGAGAGCGATGCCTATTTCGCATCACGGCCACGCGAGTCACAAATTGGTGCATGGGCATCTGCTCAATCACAGGTCATTGCAGGCCGCGAAGAATTAGAGCTAGCTGTGGCTGAAGCAACACAGCGCTTCTTGGGTGGCGATGTGCCGCGCCCACCGCATTGGGGCGGGTTACGCATTGTTCCCTCCACAGTGGAGTTTTGGCAGGGTCGTCCGAGCCGGCTCCACGACCGCTTTCGCTATGCCTGGGCCGGCACGCAGTGGTCGATATCCCGCCTCGCCCCCTAGATCTAGTGTTCTCGGCGCGGTATGTCCCGCTTTGCGGGACATACCGCGCCGAGAACCCTCTTTGCTCTTTGCTCACTGATCAAAGGTGAGTGCGGAGAGCGCTAGCGCATCGACAAGTGCCTGGGAATGGGGGTTCAGTTCGGGGCCTTCCCAGTCCCAGAACAGGGGGCTGGTTCCGCGAATGCGTGGGGGAAGTTCGAGTTGAACGCCCCTTCGCGGGGGAAGATTCACGGGGTTCAAGGGGTGTTGCCCGCGGAGTTCTTTCGGAATCTCTTCAAGTTCGGTGCGAATTTCGTAGGCCGGAAGGTGGCTACGCAGATGCCCACCAACATGTGCGGCAAGTTCTCTATTCGTGCCACCCAGCAACAGTGTTGCCCACAAGCCCATGCGTCCATAACCATGGACAGTGATCACAATGTCTACGTGGTCGAGGAAAGCACCCAACGCATCGGAATGTTCACGAACCACTTTGTGTGAGGGAATGTGCCACTCCATGCCTGCGGGTTGATGCACTCCGTAATACGAAGCACCACTTTTTTCAGCAGCAGCTTGCGCAATCACTTCAGTCATTTCTTCAAGGCCACCGCCGTGGTACGCCATAAAACCAAAAGTGCTGCGCAACGTGAGAACTTCTTCAACGCCTTCTTGAGCAAGCAACTCATCAAACATGCGTGTCATTGCGATCTTCTGCGCGGAACTTCATGAACACAAATGCCAAGGAAATGACAACAGCGAAAATAATGCCTAACTTCCAAGCTCCTTGGCGTTGCAAAAACGTTGCAATGTCTCCTTGCCAGTTTTCTACGTTGCTTACAACCGAACCTGGCTTTGTTTCTGCAATTGCGGCATACCAATACCACGACAGGTACAAACCGGTGAGAACAACAAAAACTGCGGCAACGCGATCGACGTATTGAAGCCCGTTACGCAAAACCTGTAGCAACCCACCTTGCGCAAATGCCAACGTCACCGTGAGTGCAGTAACAAGCATGGCCATGCCCAGACCGTAAAGAACAACGCTCATCATTCCTGAAACAAAACCATGCGTAGAAATAGAGCCAAAAATGACAGTTGTTAAAAAGCCAATGGTGCAACCAATTGATGCCACGGCATACGCTATACCGAATAAAAACATGGAAAACACAGTGCGATCTTTACCACCAGCAATTGCGGGTGTGGTGATTTTGGGTTTCCAGCCACGCAGCATTGCAAGTCCCATTGCTACAAGAGCTACACCAATGACGAGCGATGCATATTTTGCATTTTGTTCAATCCAATTGGTGAAGAGGCGCGAAATACTTCCGACGAGAAGAAAAACTGCAATGAAACCACTCGATGTGGCAGCGCCAACAAGAAGTGCTCTGCGCAATGTTGCACGCTGTGAACTTTTTGGTCGCGAACCTTCGAGCCCAAGAAAATACATGAGGTAAGTAGGAAGTAATACAAAACCACACGGGTTTACTGCTGCGAGAACACCAAGAATAAAGCTGTAAGCAAAGCGGCCCTCAAGTGCCATCACGACACACCAAAGTATTTCTGCATAGTTGTGGCAAGGTCTGCGGCAGTAATTTCGCCGGCATGCTGAGAAACAATGACACCACCTGCATCAACAAAGAGTGTCATGGGAAAAGTGCCGACGCCTAACTTTGTGAGAAGCTCACCATTGGGGTCACGAACAAAAATAAAAGGGCTTGATCGGTCGGCGTATTCGTTCACAAAATCTTGTGCTGCAACGGCAGTGTCTTGTGGGTTGACGCCTATAAAAGAGATCTCGCCTTCTGTGCTTGCTGCCGCATCGAGCAGTGCAGGGAATTCACGCTTGCATGGCTCGCATGTAGAAAACCAGAAGTTCACCACCATGGGCTTGCCACGCAGTGTAGAAAAATCAATAGCCGTGCCAGTGAGATCTTCTAACGAGAGAGTAGGAAACAATTTTCCTGCTGCAGGGGCATTAGTGCCGATGGTGGGGTCGGCAATAGTGAGTGAAGGGCTGAGTGTGACTGTTCCGTCATCTGAGACAGGGTCGTTAGTTTGGTCGCTGAGGAGCCACCCTCCACCAACGCTCACCACGGCCACTGCCAAAATGGCAAGGAGCGTGCGCATGATGCGTTGGCGAGGGAAGGTCACCTCATCAGGCTACCGATGCCACTAAGTGCCGAGGAATTGGCACTTCGTCAATGGGGCGCATGTGACGTATGTGGACGGGTGGCCGTCCGCGTGGTCGCTTCACAGCAACCACGCGGCCGTTCTCGATGAGCTCGCCGCCCCAGACTCCCCAGGGCTCGTTTTGCTCGATTGCTTGGGCCAGGCAGGTCGCCTGACTAGAACACTTGGAACAGATGGCTTTAGCGCGGGCAATATCAACATGTTCTTCTGAGAAGAAGAGATAGGTCAGGGTCCCATTTCCATCGGCGCATCGTTTGGCAGACAGAATCATCGGGGTATCGATGTCGATGTCGAGAGTGTTGATGGCGAGCATGTTGTCTACTTTCTGTTCGGTGTTCTGGTATTCGGTCGGTATTCGGTTTGTTGGAAAAGAATCGGAAAAACAAAAAAGGCCGCCGGGTGTGTTACCCAGCGGCCTCGACTTACACGTTTTTCTTTTTACGTGTTGCTCCTGTCGAGGCGCTGGCTGAATCGCTTATTGGCGAATTTCACCGCAAACGCTGGATTGCTGGCATGCCAATAACCCGCCGCCGCGTTGGTATGCGCGGATGCGTGGGTGGAGGCTGCGAAGCAGGCGAGGGCGTTGGTGTTCTTTAACATTCGGATCTAAGGAAACCACCTATTTGGAGTGGAGTCAAGCGATTTAACGAAAGAGGGATGAAACCCTTGATCCATTAGGGTTTTCATGTGGAAGCCGCCCCCCTTGAATTCCTTGCAGTTCCCCCTCAAGGGCGTATCTTTACTGCCGCACGCAGGGTGCGCTTAGGTGATGTCACCCCACGTGGCCGACTGCGCCTCGATGCCACCGTGCGATACCTCCAAGACGTTTCCCATGACGATACTGAAGACGCAAACTATGCCGACAAAGACGGTTGGGTAGTACGTCGCACTGCATTACGCATTACCAAGTTTCCAGTTTTTCAAGAGCGGCTTACTTTACAAACATGGTGTGGTGGGCTGGGTTCGCATTGGGCGGAACGTTCAACGCGCATTGAAGGTGAAAAAGGTTCACTCATTGAAGCATCGGCTGTGTGGGTGCACGTTGATTTACAAACGATGCGACCCGCAACGCTTGCTGAAGATTTTTTAGTAACAGCGCGTGAAGCGGCGATGGAGAGAAAAGTGAGTGCACGTTCCATGTTGCGCTTGAAACCCGAAGACTCTGAACAACGTGATGCGTGGCCAGTGCGATTTTCCGATATGGATGCACTCGGACACATGAACAACGCTGCTTACTGGGAAGCAATTGAAGAGTGGTTAAGTGGGCACCGAGATTTTCGTGAACCATTTGCCGTAGTGCTTGAGCACCTCACTCCCATTGAGCCAGGGCACGATGTTTTTACTGTGACCCGCGAAGAAAAAAATCTCACGGCAATTTGGCACGAGATGAACGGCACCATTGCCGCAGTTGCGCAACTACAAAAACTCTAAAAAGTTTTAGACGCGAACGTATTCGAGGAAACCGTCTTTTTCACGCACACTGAAATCGCCAGCAATACGCAGATGTTCGAGGTGAGCAAAAGTTTCACTGTCGGCCATGGGGCCCTGTGCACGTGCGGAAAAAAGATGACCAGCAATTTCCATGACGGTTGCGGGGCGATCGAACTCATCGCCAATAGAACGCAATTTTTCTAGGCGTTCAATGTGGTGATCTTTAATATCTTGCACACGCTCAACAACATTGGTGAATGGGTTGCCGTGTGCGGGAAGTGCAAGTTTCATTTGCGAACCAAGCTCGCCCACTTTGTCGAGTGAACTGAAAAACTCTGCTAATGGGTCGACCGCTTTGGTCATGCCAGAAATGTGTGGCGTAATACTGGGCAAAACGTGATCGCCACTAATGAGAACACCACTATCGGGGTCGAACAAGCACAGGTGATCTTCGGTATGACCAGGTGTATGTACCGCAAGCCATTCACGTTTTGCCAACGTGATGCGGTCGCCTTCATCAACGCGGCGGTTGGGGTGCGGTACACCAAAGATTTTCGGAAACTTTGCGTGCATGCGCAACTGAGTGTGGCGACGCCACGGAATGTTGTAACCCTCGCCACCCCAGGGTGTTTTTCCGTTTGGACGCACATTAGGAATGTCGGGAACGTCTTCTACGTCAACATCGGGTGGCTCTTTGGGGTCCCACCACAACCGGAAACGACGATGCGCAATAATTTCTGCACCGAAGTCTTTACGCAAACGACCAGCGCCACCGTAGTGGTCGGGATGGCTATGTGTAACGAGCACAGAGTGCACACGGCGCAAAGGAATGCCCATGTCTTTTAAGCGACTCTCTAATGCATGAAACGATTCGCGACCAGGCATACCCGGGTCGACAACGGCAACGCCGCGCTCATCTTCCAGAACGTACATGTTGACATGACCAAGACCGGGAAGATCGATGGGGAGTTGTGTGCGATAAATGCCAGGAACAATTTCCGCGATGTCGGTACTGGCCGGCATTTGTTCTTGCCGGATGGGGCGTGGGGCCGCGGCAGAAGAAGATGCAGGAGTAGAGGTCACTTGCCTAATCTACTTGTGTGTGCAGTGCTACTTGAAGGCGTGCGCGCGATAGTACGCAAGTTCACGCACACTTTCGCGAATATCGTCGAGTGCACGGTGGTTTCCTTCTTTGCTGGGCCGACCCGCAGTGAGTTCGGGGTACCAGCGCTTCGTGAGTTCTTTCACACTCGACACGTCGATGCTGCGGTAGTGCAAGTAGTTCTCAATATCGGGGAGATATGCCGCAAGAAAACGGCGGTCGGTGCCGATGCTGTTTCCACATAGCGGAACAGTTTTTGGAGCGCCAACATGACTCTTAATGAAGTCGAGTGTGATGCGACCCGCTTCTTCAAGGCTCAAAGTGGAGGTGCGAATTTCATTGAGCAAACCCGACTTCGTGTGCATGTTCACAACAAATGGGTCCATGGCGGCGAGAAGATGCTCGGGTTGGTGAACCACAAGGTCTGGGCCTTCGGCGATGATGTTTAATTCGTCGTCGGTAATGAGGGTGGCAATTTCCACAATCACTTCTTTTGCAGGGTCGAGCCCTGTCATTTCGAGATCCATCCACACCATCACGTCATGCAATCTAGAGTCAAGGTGTGCTGAACGTCGCCATCCAACAACTTGACCCCGAACTTCCTCTCCCCGTACTGGCCCACAAAGGCGATGCCGGAACCGACCTCCATGCCCGCATCTCCATTGAGGTGCCCCCAGGAGGCGGCAGGGTGCTCGTTCCAACGGGCATAGCTATTGCATTGCCCGAAGGATATGCGGGCTTCGTTTTGCCCCGTAGCGGCTTGGCATTGAAGCACGGTATTTCCGTGGTGAATGCACCTGGGCTCATCGATGCGGGCTACCGCGGAGAACTACAGGTCATCATTTTGAATACCGACCCCACAACTGCATATGGCATTGAACGTGGAGACCGCATTGCGCAGCTTGTTGTGCAACGTATTGAAGAAGTGCAGTGGACCGTTGTCGAAAGCCTTGGGGGTTTCGATCGTGGTGGTGGCTTTGGCCACTCGAGTCGTTAGTTAAAAAACTTCTTACAAAACTTCGCGCGCATTTGCGGCGATGGGCAAATACCAACCGCGCATCATCCAACGCTCAGCAAGTTGTTTGCCTTTGTCATCACCCATGTCGAAGCCACCCACTGTTGATGCAGGTGCAACCATGGCCCACAAGCACTGCAGTTGAAACTCAGACCAAAAAGTGTCCCACGAATAGTTGGTGACGCCCTGTGCAACAAGTTCGTTGTGATAGAGCTCTAAAAGGCGCATGCCTTCTTTGTCCCACACTTCTGGGTCCATGGAAGAACTCAGAAGATATTGCACGTCTTGCGCGGGTGTACCTTTCACCAACATCTGGAAGTCGATGAACATAATGTCGCTTGCGTCATCGTTGAAGAAAACATTTTCTAAGCGCACGTCGCCATGGCACAGCGTGCGCGCAGCAGCACTGGAACGAGCCATGATTTCTTCAAATTTGTCGGCTACATCGCGCCCGAGGGCAACAGCTTCTTCGCCGAGTCGTGGAATCCAGTCGGCTTCAATAACGGGCATTGCCCCGCGCATAATGCCTGGTACAACGGCTAATTGAATAGGGCTGTCGTTCGTAGGAAGCCAATCGAATGTGTCGAGGTCGGGGTGTTCCCACCACGCAGCATGCCACTTCGCAATTTCTTTCAGCGTGCGTTCGAGTTGTGGAACTGTTGCACCATTTAATTGATCACCCACAGTGAGATGTGCGACTTCATCGATGATGAGAACGAACTCACCTGCAGCGATATCCATGTCGGCATACAGACAACGCACTGAAGGAACAGGTGTGCGTGCAGCGAGCTCGTTGAAGAAATACGTTTCGCGAACGTAGATGCCTAAAGCAAGTGCAACATTTTTATTTTCTGGTGCAGCAGTAGGAATTTTCAAGACCATGCGGGTTGGCGCAGTGGTTGTTGTTTCTGTGTAGTCAACTACGAGTCGTGCAAGCACACCGAACACACCAGTGCCACCACCAAGTGGCTCGTGGCGTAATGATGCAACTTCAACATCGGGCGGAATGACTCCGCTCGACTGCAATGCTTTTGTCAGCCAAGTAGCTGTGACATCTTTAGGCGTTGCTGGTCGAGTGAGTGGCTTCGGTGGTCGTTGCGCGTTCATTGTTTCCCCCTGGAGTTCCCTTACGAAGGTACAACCACAGCACTGGAATTAAGTAACTGAAATATGCAATGACGCGCAGGCGTTCAGGGGCGGGAGCCCATCCGAAGAGTGCTTTCAAGAAGTCGTGTACCCAGCCGGAACTGAAAGGCCCTGAAGCGATGGTCCATGGAGATGAAATGAGCCATCCTGATTCCCATTCAATGAGCTCGCGGAATTCGTGAACGGCCTTGCCTGCCAAACCAGCGGCGAACAAGATGAGGAGGATTCCGGTGATGTTGAAAAAGGTCTTCAAGTTGAGCTTGTTGCCCCCGGCATAAACGAGGTACCCGAGCACGGCGGCAATGGCAAGACCAATGATGCCGCCGAGAACTACTTCGCCTCCAGAACTCGAGGTTGTTTCGGCGCTGAGCAGGAAGAGCACTGTTTCAAGACCCTCACGCAATACGGCGATGAAGGCAATGACCACGAGAGCGCGGGTGGTGGTTGCCGCATCGACCTTGGCGCGCAGCTCGCCGCCGAGGGTGCGAGCGTTCTTACGCATCCAAAAGACCATCCAGGTGAGCACAGAGGCGGCCAGAGTGGCTAAAACGCCCTCTACAGCTTGTTCGACGTGCCCGTTTAAGCCACCGGCGATGAGATGAAAGGCGAGCCCGAGAGCCACGCACAAGAGCGCCGCAGCACCAGAACCAAGCCAGACGGCCTTTTGTTCGTTGCCGCGGTTACTTTTCACCAAGTAAGCAATAAGAATGGCGAGAACGAGAGAAATCTCGAGGCCCTCGCGCAGTGTGATGAGGAAACTTGAACCCATTTCTCCACCCTAGCGAGTGTTAGGTGACACTTACAACTTCTGCAAGCATTGCCTACCACTGAAGGGTTTAGGAGGTGGCGCCAGGCGGAACACGGCGTTGCAACACTCCAGATTCGGTGAGGGCATCTACTTCTGTGGCCGACAAACCCAGGAGGTCGCCAAGTACAAGGGCATTGTCTTCGCCGCGGTACTTCGGGCTGCCAGCGGTGGTGACAGTGGCATCAGAGAACTTCCACGGGGCATTAGGAATGCGCACCTTGCCTCCGCCGCGGTTACTTACTTCCACCGTGATTTCCCGAGCTACGGCCCAGTCGGTATCGGCAAGCTCGCGCGTGGTGCGAATTTTTCCGCTCGCCAATTTGTGTTTGGCGAGGGCTTCTTCAATTGCAGTTGCATCGGGAATAGTGAGTGCCCATGCCCGCAAAATACTTTGTAGTTCTTCGAGGTTCGTTAAGCGCGATGGCACATCAATAAATTTTGGATCGGTTAATAAATCGGAGCGGCCAATTGCTGTGAAAAATAAATCGAATGTTCCACGCTCACCTGGGTGACCACTTACAACTACTTTGTCGCCGTTTGCAGCAGTGAGAACGGGGTAGTTGCCAGGTTCAAAAGAGCGAATTTGCTCAGGAGGTGTTGGTTCATCCCACAATGCATCGTGTGCGTGTTCATTCACGTACAACATGGTTTGTGCCATGGCAATATCAATTGATTGCCCGCGCCCAGTTGAATGACGTTGTATGACTGCTGCAAGAACTGCCGCGCACGTTTCCATCGCGGTGTACACATCGGCATGAGAAAACGGATCGTTGGCGAACTGACCACCACGTGCCATGCCTTGATGATTCGTAAGACCCGACTCGGCACCAACAACAGGCGCGTATGCGCGACGGTGCACCCATGGGCCTGTCTGCCCATAACCAGTAATAGACGCGTAAATAAGTTTCGGGTTGAGTGCAGAAAGCGAGGCGTAGTCGAGGCCAAGCTTTTTCATTACACCTGGGCGGAAATTTTCAATGAGGATGTCGGCGTGCATCACCAGTTTTTTGACGATGTCGACAGCTTCTGGCTTCGACATGTCGAGCGAAATATTTTTCTTGCCCACATTTTGCTGAATGAAATATGTAGAGAGGGAATTGACCCGCGGGTTGGTGAATCGTGTGAGGTCGCCATCGGGTGGTTCAATTTTGATGATCTCGGCACCGAGGTCGCACAACATGCGCGTGGCATGGGGGCCAGTAAGTACACGGCTGAAATCGAGAATACGCAAGCCCTGCAATGGGCGTTGCGGCTGTTGAGATGTCGTTGAAGTGTCCACTGAAATTACTACCGTAATAGCCCACTACGGTCTAGGGAATGGTCAAGAGCACATTGCCCCAATATTCAGAATTGCCGTTGCGCGGAGGATTACCCAGTTCTTGGGATGTCTGGACATCTCCTGGTGCGCGGTACTTTGGCTGCCTTAATTTGCTGACACCTGAACGAGTGGCAGCAGCGGCACAACTGGTGCAACGCGGTGCAGTGTTTGCAATGAACTGGAACATGCGCGAGCCAAACCCGCCTCTCTTTGGGCGTCAAGGCTTTGAACATGAAGTCACAGGCGACGACCGCGCCACGAGCCATGACGATGTGTTGCATGGTTGGAATACTCAGTCGTCGAGCCAATGGGATGGCTTTCGACATATTCGCAACTTTGCAGCCCAAGCCGATGAAGAAGGGACGGGTCACTACGGCGGAGTTCCCGATGAAGAGCACGGCATGCATCACTGGGCACAGCGCGGTATTGCTGGCCGTGCTGTGTTGGCCGATGTCGGCAGATGGCGCATCAAGATGGGAAAACCTCTCCAATACGACACTGCCGACCCCATTGAACCCGACGAACTGTTGGAGTGTTTGAAAGATCAAGGTACCGAATTGCGTGAGGGCGATATTTTGCTCATGCGTACGGGTTGGATGCAGTGGTACACCCAACAAAGCGAAGAAATGCGTGCGCACCTTGCACAACCGCGTGACCTCGCAACACCAGGTTTGCGTTCAGGTGAAGCAACAGCTGCAGCTTTGTGGAACATGCATATTGCTGCGCTTGGTGCCGACAACCCTGCGGTTGAAGCGTGGCCACCCGGAGCGAACAGCACCCCCGAACATCAAGCAGAAGTGCGTGCCGACAAACGGCGTATGCATGAAATATTTACGCACACACTCATCTTGCCGATGCTGGGTTTACCGCTAGGTGAAATGTTTGACCTCGACGCATTAGCCGACGACTGCGCACGCGATGGCCGCTATGAAGGTTTCTTTACTTCTGCACCATTGAATTTGCCCAGTGGCGTTGCATCGCCACCAAATGCTTTAGTTATTAAGTAAGGCGCACGCCAAGATGGCGCAATGCCATTGCTGAATAGAGAGATGCACCCACTGCCATGGCGTCTTCATCGAAGACCACGTGGTTGGAGTGGTTTGGTGCTGCAGTTGCCGTGTTTTTGTCAGGCGAGGTTCCACCAAGGAACATCATTGCTCCAGGCAAGCGTTCGAGGACATAACTGAAATCTTCTGCTGCCATTACTGGATTAGGCATTTGAACAACCTTCTGATCGCCGAGGATTGCTGTTGCAACATCGCTAGCAAAACCTGCAAATTGGTGGTCATTCACGGTGACGGGGTAGCCGAGTTCAATGTCGACCTCGGCAACTAAGCCATGTGCAGAAGCAATGCCGTTAGCAATTTGATTGATATAGCTATGCACGTTGCTACGTGTTTTTGCACTTACTGCACGCAGGGTTCCTTGAATTGAAGCTGTCTCAGGAATGACGTTGTATGCGGTACCAGCTTGAATAGTGGTGACTGTCACGATGGCTGGGTCAAATGCATTAATGCGACGTGTGACCATTGTTTGGAGTGCTTGAACAATTTCGCAAGCAACAGGAACAGGGTCGAGTGTGCGATGCGGAGCAGAAGCATGACCACCGGCTCCA
>JAURNB010000139.1 GCA_030830415.1 Acidimicrobiales bacterium
CAACCTCCCAAGGGTGCCCGGCACATTGTCGAGTTGACAATCGAGAGCAATGGAAAATGCGGCGTTCGGGAGAATAGACATAAGACCTCTCATGCTACGGGCTAGTGCTCAGTTGTCAGGTGAGCATCATTTGAAATTGCCGATTTTCGGCTCTGATTTACTCCACGCGCAGGCCGGAGATTGCACGAGCAATCACCAGCTGCTGAATCTCTGAAGTGCCCTCGAAGATGGTGTGAATCTTGGCGTCGCGGTGCATGCGCTCTACGTGGTACTCACGGGTGTAGCCGTAGCCACCAAGAATTTGTATGGCTTCTTCGGTTACCTTCACTGACATCTCTGATGCGAAGTACTTGCTCATTGAGCCTTCTGCATTTTTGAAGCCACCATTTTTCGAGAGCCATGCAGCACGCCAAATGAGCAGACGAGCTGCATCGATTTGTGTTGCCATGTTGGCAAGCTTGAATGCAATGGCCTGGTTCATGATGATGGGCTTGCCGAAAGCAACGCGCTCTTTGGCGTAGTCGAGTGCGATTTCATATGCAGCGCGTGCAACACCAAGTGCTTGTGCACCTACTGCTGGGCGTGTTGCTTCGAACGTAGCCATTGCCGGCTGCTTGCCACTTGATGCGCCACCTTCGCGGTAACGAGCAAGTTTGGCATCGAGTTTTTCTTTACCGCCAAGCAAGCAACTGCCTGGCACGCGAACGTCGTCGAGCACTACTTCAGCAGTATGCGATGCCTTGATTCCGTGCTTTGCATACTTCTGACCTTGGCTTAAGCCTTTGGTGTTTGGTGGAACGACGAAAGAAGCCTGACCGCGACCTTTGAGCGCTGGGTCAACTGCCGCAACAACAACGTGAACGTTTGCAATGCCGCCGTTGGTGATCCATGCCTTTGTTCCGTTGAGTACCCATTCATCTTTTGCTTCGTCGTACACAGCACGTGTACGCAAGCTCGATACGTCGGAACCAGCATCGGGTTCACTCACACAAAACGCTCCGAGCTTCACGTCGTTTGCATCTCCGTAACACTGTGGCACCCACTCCATCAGTTGCTCTGGTGTGCCGTTGCCAGCGATACCCGCTGCTGCAAGACCCGAACCCATGATGGCCATACCGATGCCGGCGTCGCCCCAAAACAGTTCTTCAATGCTGACCGGCATCGATAACCCAGTGGGGTCGGCCATGTTGTTCATGAGGAACTCCCAGCCGTACAAACCGATTTTTGCGGCCTCTTGCACAACGGGCCACGGGAACTCTTCGCGCTCATCCCACTCTTGGGCGGCGGGACGAATGACGTCTTTTGCAAAGGTGCGAACCCACTCTTGAATTTGGAGTTGGTCGTCGTTGAGTTGGAGGGAGAAATCAGCCATGCGTATAAGTTACCCAGCAGTAGGGCGAGATGCCTCATTTTCCTCAATTTCTGCTGATTTTTGTTGCCAGTTTGTGGCCCCCAAAACACACATTGGAAAAAGAAAGTGATGGACGACTCGAGCCGAGGGGGTTATTTTGAGTGTGAGCGAAATTGAACGTAGGCAACTTCACAAGGAGGTGGAGAAAATCATGAGTGATGACTCTGCTGCTGTTCTCATGCGACTGCTTCCACCCGTTGGCTGGAATGATTTTGCCACCAAACAAGACCTTGAGACCTTGGGCAAATTCATGCAGTTGGGTTTCAACAACTCATTGCTTGATTTGCGCAATGAAATGCGCAAAGAGTTTGTCGACGAAACCGGAATTCTTCGCAACAGCATGCACGGCGAATTCGTAGATCTTCGCAAGGAGATGCACACAGAGTTCGCCGCTGTACGCAGTGAACTCCACCATGAAATCGACGGCCTCCGTAAAGAAATGAACGCAGGATTTCTCGATTTACGCAAAGAAATGAACCATCAAACTCATCGCATGTTTATGGCGATGCTGGGCATTAACACTTTGCTCATGAGCGTTGCCATTGCGGCGTTTAAGTTGCTCTAACAGTTATTGCAAAGGAATGGCGAGGAGCGAGGGCGCAATGGTGTCCATAATCAACTTTGCACCAGGCTTGTACACATGCACACCATCCCAGCGATAGCCCAGGTCGTTGCCAATAATTGAACTGGTGCACCACTCACGTGGGCCCTTCACAAAAGTGGTTGTGGCAGCATTTTCACTTGCCACTTCTTGGAGCAACTTGTTGAGTTGAGCGGTTCGCGTGTCATCACCTCGCTCTGGAAGCGGAGGAATGCCAGCGCCTTTCACATCTTTTGGTCGCATACACGGCACTTCAAGAAGCGCAACCTTTGAGCCACCAAGAACAAGTGCATCGATGCCACGCTTCACTTGTGTTTTAAAGAAGGTGTTGGCTTGTGCCGAGCCAAGCGAGTAGTTCACTCCGCCACCGAGAACATCGAGAACTTCCCAAGCCCCCAATACGACAAGTGCTAACTGACCTTTAGCTTTTTGAACTGAAGCAGTCCATTTCTTTTCCCAACCTCGACAGAATTCAAATGATTGTTTGAAGTCAATAGAAGGGCTAATTCCGGTGCCTGTGTCGTACACACCGCAACCCGACACACCACCGTCGGTAACGGTGAAAGTCTTTTCGATACCCACGGGAAGATTCTTGGCAAGAGCTTTAGCTTGTGAGTCGCCCACAATGACCAAACGAATGGGGTTAGCAAGGGTGGGTAAGGTTGTAGAAGGAGCAACGACGCCATTCACAGTGGTTTGTGTTGCCCCAGCAATTGTGGTGGTTGCCCCGAACTCTAAGTCGTCACCGTTGTCTACCGACAAGTCGATGGGCGTGGTGAAAGCCAAAGCAATGCTCACTGATGCAACAAGGACTCCAGCTGCCGTTGCATAACTGCTTGCAATGATGACCATGTCGCGACGAGACGGGTGATTGATGTTGCGCAATGTTTCTCTCGCCCGCCCGATGAACCCGTTGCGGATGGGAACTTCAATGCAGCGGTACGACAATTCTGTGACCACTGCAGTAATGGCAACGGCAACGAAAAACTTTCCTGCTGATTCCCGCGCGTTCGTAAACAAGAAAATCGGCCAGTGCCAGAGATACAAACCATATGAACGCTTCCCTATTTCAACAAGAGGCGCGTAACCAAGAAATTTCTGCACGCCTACTGCGTTGGGGTGAACCGCACACGCTACGAGAACGAGCGAAGACAGAGATACAAAAATTAATCCACCGCGATAGAGCGGAGCCCCAGACACAGTGAGACCCAATGCCATGAATACAAGCAGTGATCCACTCACCAATGCAGCAAGGCTGAGGGTGCGCTCTGGAATATCGGCTGCCGAGGCGCGCCCTCTTTGCGCAATACCCGCCATGCGCCATGGCCGCCACAAACACGCTCCGGCAGCACCAAGCAACAACCCAGTTGATCGCGTAAAGGTAGAGAGATATAGAAAGTTGATGCGGTCGCCGTTGCCTGAGGAGTACGCAACGGCAGTGAAGAGCATGATGAAAACTGCGATAACAAGCAACGCCTGGGCAACTTTCGCGCGATTTTTACCCCACTTGAACAATGCAATAAATGCAATTGGCCACAATAAATACCACTGCTCTTCTACCGCAAGCGACCACAAGTGACGCAGTAGTGGCGGGTCACTTGGTGCGAAATAGGGAACGTCGCTGGAGAAAATTTGCCACCAGTTCGAAATGTAAAAAACTGCAGCTAAAAAGTCGTGACGTAGCTGCCCTACTTTGTACTTCGAAAATGAGAGCGCCCATGCCGACACCACAACCAACATGGTGAAAAGAGCTGGCAACAAACGCCGCGCACGACGAATCCAAAATTGTCGAAGGGATATTCCCCCAGTGTCTTCAGACTCTTCCAACAACAGTGAAGTGATGAGAAAACCACTCACGACAAAAAAGACCTCAACACCAATGAACCCGCCACGGATCCAACTGAAATGTGCGTGATACAAAATGACCGCAAGAACGGCGAGGGCACGCAAGCCGTCGAGCGATGGGATATACCCCATGTGCGACGGGCCCAGTTGAGCATCGAACGATGACAAGCCGCTTAAAGCCCGATCTTCGCCAGCGGCGTTGCGTTGGTTGTCGTTTTTAAAGTGCTCTTTCATGGTGTTGATTTCCTACGCGAAACCGTAGCAAGTGCTGCCCCTGTGAGAACTGCAGCAACAACATATGGCCATGCAACACCAGCATGATCGAAAAGCAAACCTGCAATTGCAGTCCCAATGATGCGCGAAAGTGCCCCTGCAGATTGCTGAACTCCGAGTACTTCACCACGTCGCTCAGGCAACACTGAGTCGGCAACAACACTGGTGAGTGATGGGGTCACCAAACCTTGGCCGAGAGATAAAAGTGCAAGTGCGAGAA
>JAURNB010000140.1 GCA_030830415.1 Acidimicrobiales bacterium
GCATCGGCCTTGTCGTCGTCGGCAGCATCTTCATCGGGAAGATCTTCGTAAGCCATGCGGTAGCCCTTGAAGTTGATGGTGGTACCACTTGCAGAAAATGTGCAATGCGAAGACGCGGCATCAGATGCAGTGACTTCCAAACGCACGCTGACGGTGACACCAGTTGCGTCGGCCATTTGCGAAGCAAGTGTGCGCTGCCAAATGAGACGGTAGAGAGCGGCTTCTTGTTTCGACTTGAAGTTGCTTTCCACTTGTTCTGGAGCACGCATGGGCAAGGTAGGGCGAATAGCTTCGTGGGCTTCTTGCGCATTTTTGATTTTGGAATTGAAAATACGTGGTGAAGGTGAGAGTGCTTCATTGCCATATGTACTGCGAATGGTGTCGCGCACTTCGCCCATCGCATCGGCGCTCAAAGTAACTGAGTCGGTACGCATATAAGTAATGAATCCGTTTTCGTACAAGCTCTGAGCAATGCTCATTACTTGGCGACCCGAGAGACGCAACTTGCGGCCTGCTTCTTGTTGCAAGGTGCTGGTCATGAACGGTGCTTTAGGAGACGAGCGGTACGGCTTGTCTTCCACGCTGGTGACGGTGAGCGACTTGCCGGTGAGGCCTGCAAGAAGTTCTTGACCTTGTTTTTCATTGACAACAACAACATCGCTTTTCGCTACACCATTACTGTCGAAGTCTTTGCCTGTTGCAATGCGCAACGAGTTGAGCGCAATGAGTCGGGCGGTGAACTGCGGGGCAGTGTCGGCAAGCGCATCGATGTCGAAATAGGAAGCAGAGTTGAACGCAATACGTTCGCGTTCGCGTTCCACAATGAGACGCAACGCCGGGCTTTGCACACGACCAGCAGAAAGGCCACGATTCACACGCCGCCACAAAACAGGCGAGAGTTCATATCCATACAAACGGTCGAGGACGCGGCGGGTTTCTGCTGCGTCAACCAAGTGGCGGTCGATCTTGCGAGGGTGGGCAACAGCGTGCTCAATGGCCGAACGGGTGATTTCGTGAAACACCATGCGATGGCATTCGACCTTGGGCTTCAGATACTCCTCGAGGTGGGCAGAGATGGCCTCTCCCTCGCGGTCTTCGTCGGTTGCGAGATACACCACGGTGGCGTTCTTCAGATCGGCCTTCAGGTCTTTCACAATCTGCTTGCCGCGCTCGGTGAGCTCGTAGGCAGCCTTGAAATGGTTGTCTACATCAACCGCCATCCCCTTGCTGGGGAGGTCGGCAATGTGGCCCACAGAGGCTCGGACGATGTACTCGCTTCCGAGGAACTGAGAGATGGTTTTGGCCTTGGCAGGCGATTCGACGATGACGAGTGGTTTTCCCATATGGTCTGTATCTGCTAGGTCATTTCAGAGGGCCTTGTCAAGCCATAGGGATAAAACCCTTATACTGCAAGGGTTTCAGAATCGTGGTGATGACCCTCAACGTCAATTTTGGGCAGGATGCGATCGAGCCACTTCGGAATCCACCAGTTACGTGACCCGAGGAGTTCCATGGTGGCTGGCACTAAAACCATCCGCACGATGGTGGCGTCGATGAGGACGGCAAAAGCCATGCCCAAACCGAACAATTTCAGCTGGCGATCATCACCCAAAACGAAGGCCGAAAAGACGCATACCATGATGAGTGCGGCTGCTGTAATGACTCGGGCGGTAGCGGCAAGGCCGTCGGCAACGGCTGACGCGTTGTCGCCAGTGCGGTCGTATTCCTCTTTTATACGAGAGAGCAAAAACACCTCGTAGTCCATCGATAAACCAAAGACGATGGCGAAGAGCATCATTGGTGCCCATGACTCCACAGGGCCTGCTTTGTCGACCCCGATGAGGTCTTTGCCCCAGCCCCACTGGAAGACGGCAACGATGAGGCCGTATGCCGCGCCGATGGAAAGGAGGTTCATGATGACCGCTTTGAGGGGAACCAAGAGGCTGCGGAAAACAGCCATTAATAAGAGGAATGACAAAATGAGAACTGCGCCAATGAGATAGGGCAAACGGCCACCGATGTAATCGGCAAAGTCAATACTGGCGGCAGTGAACCCACCCACTTTTGCGGTGACTCCCGTTGCCGGAATCACTTCGTCACGCAGCGTGTGCACGAGTTGGGTGGTTTCTTTTTCTTGCGGCGAACTCTTCGGATAGACCACCACCAAAGCGAGGGGTTGCCCATCAATTTCTGTTGATGGGCCAGCTGCACTGAGTGGGCTTGGTGTTGCAAAGGCAACGTTGTCTGCTTGCGAGAGAGTGCCTGCAAATGCCATCAATTTTTCTGGTGATGCTGCAGTGTCGCCTTGAACGGTGACGAACAGTGGTCCGTTCACACCAGGGCCAAACCCTTCGGCGAGAAGGTCGTATGCCTGACGCGCTGTTGTCTTTTCTGGTTGGTTGCCCGTGTCGCCGAAGCCAAGACGAATGCTGAAGAGAGGAATGGAAAGCAGCACTAACACGCTTGATGATGCAATGAGTGCGGTCCACGGGCGACGTTGAACAAAACGACTCCAACGGAACCAAAAGGTGAGTTCACGAGCCTTGATAACGCGCACTGGAATAGGTGTGCGCAATGAACGAAAGACAAAACTCATAGCTGTGATTGCAACTGCGCCAACAAGACCGAGCAAGAGCACGGGCAGCGAGTGGAAGATAATTGCACCTAATGCGCAGAGCACGACCACAGCGAGCGCAGCAATAGCAGCACGTGTAGTGACATCGATGCGATGTTTCACCATGCCAAGAAGTGCGGGGAGCAAAGTAACCGATGCAAGCATCATCACAAGCACACCAATAGCTGCACCTGTGGCAAGTCCACGCACAAATGACAAGCCCATGATGTACAAGCCAAGTAGTGAAATGATGACTGTGACGCCGGCGAAAAGAACTGCACGACCACTTGTGTCAACTGCATCAACCACTGCATCTTCTACAGACATCCCCGCCTGTAGGCCTTCTCGGTATCGGGTGACTATGAAGAGCGCATAGTCGATGCCTACGCCAAGACCGACCATTGCCACCATCGAAGTGGTGAAGTCGGGCATCAAAGTTGCATGACTTAAAATGGTGACGGTGCTGACGGCAATACCTAAACCGAGAAGTGCAGTGCCAATGGGCAAACCCATGGCGAGGACCGAGCCAAAAGCAAGAACAAGAATCACGATGGCAGCAAGAATGCCAAGTGCTTCACTTTCTGGCATGGTGAACTTCACGAAAATTTCACCGCCGTATTCGACCTGTACTCCGCTGACCTTGGTGAGAGTGGTGTCGCCGATTTCTTGGACCTCATCTGAGAAGGTGATTCCCTCTGCCTGACTTCTATTGCTGATGTCTAAACGAGCAAAAGCAATTTTTCCCGACTGGCTCACCTGTTGTGGGTTGTCGTATGGGCTGATGGTGTCGACACCTTCCATGGCGCCAACTTGATTGAGAAAAGATGCCATGGCATCTTTGAGGCCCGGTGCATTGAGGCCTTCTTCGCTTTTGAAGACCACTGTTGCTGAGAAGCCGGCTTTGTTGGGGTTTGCTTTTTCAAGGAGTTCTTGAACTTCGCGCGATTCACTACTTGGCAACACAAAGTCGGTGCGGAAGTCACCCTTCATCGCACCCGAAACTGCAGCAACGATGAAAAAGAGGGGAATCCAAATACCGAAAACAACAATGCGGCGACGGCGCACGCAAAACCGGGCGAGGGAACTCAACATGAGGGGCCTTTCGAAGAAGAACTCGTCACAGGTTATGGGATTAGGCATTAGCGTTTGCAGTAATGCACGAAGAAAACGCACATGCCTGGCGCGTGAAACGCCTCGACCGAGGGTGGAGCACACTTTTGGCGCACGATGGTGGCGAAATGCGCGTGCGGAACATCGGTGCAGAAGTTGCGGTGGGTGACTATGTGACCATCGACACAAACGAGGAACGCGTGAGCGAAGTCTTAACGCGCAAGTCGGCCATCATTCGCCGCGCATCATTTGAAGGCGCACGTGCAACGTCGCATGTTGTTGCCGCGAATCTCGACACCGTGTTTTTGTTGCATGCAGCACCATCGGGGGTGAACCCACGGCGACTTGAACGCGAGCTCATCTTGGCTTTCGACAGTGGGGCAACTCCTGTTGTTCTTCTCACAAAATCAGATGCAGTGGATGCTGAAACAATCGCGAATCTCACTGAAGTGGTGCGAGAGGTTGCTCCCGATGTCGATGTGCACGGGTTGAGCTCTCGCCAACAAGAAACGCTGGCAGTTCTTCATCAATACACAAGCAACAACGAAACCATTGTGCTTTTAGGTGCAAGTGGAGTAGGCAAGTCAACCTTGGTCAACGCACTTGTGGGCGCACGAGTGCAAAATGTGGGCGAAGTGCGTGAAGGCGACCAACGCGGGCGACACACCACGGTTGCTGCAGACCTTGTGGAAATACCAAGCGGTGGTTGGCTCATCGATACACCCGGTTTGCGCGCTTTGAGTTTGTGGACAAGTGGGCATGGTATTGAAAAAGCTTTTGCCGACGTGTTCGCGTTGTCGGAAAAATGTCGCTTTCGTGATTGCAAACACGAAGATGAACCAGAGTGTGCAGTTCAAAATGCAATTAGCACGAACACGCTTTCACCGTTGCGATTAAGCAGCATGAAACGCCTCATTGCAGAAGAAGTTGCATTGGAAGAAGAGCAACGCGAACGCGAAAAAGCTAGTGATAGACGTGGTTTTCGCAAACCAAAAACTTCTTAAATTGTTATTACCGCTCGTGTCGTTCACGACGTACTACCGTTAAGGAATGCCCCAAACTCTTGTTGTGTTAGCTGCTGGAATGGGTTCGCGCTATGGCGGGCTAAAACAAATTGACCCCATGGGGCCATCGGGAGAAACGATTCTCGACTATTCGGTGTTCGACGCACTACGTGCTGGCTTTAGCAAAGTGGTTTTCATCATTCGCCCCGACTTTGAAGCCGACTTTCGCAACAATGTTTCGTCAAAGTTTGAACACCTAGTTGATGTGGAATATGCATTTCAAACACTCGACAAATTGCCCAGCAGTTGGAGCGTCCCTGCTGGCCGTGAAAAACCGTGGGGCACAACGCATGCCATTTTGTGTGCGTCAGATGTGGTGAAGGAAAACTTTGCTGTTATTAATGCCGATGACTTTTACGGCCAAGAATCGTATGCAGTATTAAATGAGGAATTGTCTGGGGTCGACTCGTTAGCAAACACTTTTTCTATGGTGGGTTTCACCCTGCGTAATACATTGTCCGACCACGGTTCCGTGGCGCGGGGAGTATGTACAACTAATGAAAATGCGTTACTCACGCACATTGACGAAATGA
>JAURNB010000141.1 GCA_030830415.1 Acidimicrobiales bacterium
GACCGCGTAGCTGAAATAGTGCGCCAGTCGAGCAACGTAATGTTTTCGTTCGCGGCTACAAGTTCTTCGATGATGGCATTTACTTCTGCTTGCTTGCTGCGGAACTCAGTGGTGTTCACAAGGAGTATTGGCAATGGGGAAATGCGGGCAATGGCTTTTTCCATAGCTGTGCGGTAGCGGTCTTTGTTGCCGTCGTAGTTGGAACCAAGCCCGATAACAACAGCATCCCAGCCTTCACTCCAACGCAGGTCGAGCACCTTGCCAGCAAACTCAGCGAACTGGCCAGCTTCTGCTTCAAGGGCAACATTCCAACCTTGTGGAACCATGAGGCCACATGCTTCGTTGCCATACCGCTTTGATATTGACGCCATGATGGAGTCGCCAATCATGAGCAATTTATTTCCCTGGGCAACAGAACCTAAAACTGCACCTTCAAGCTTGGGGAACTTCACGTCAGAGGCAAGGCTAGGTGGCAATGTAGCAACGCCAACAAAGTCGTTCCCGGGAATGCGACCCACGCCGTCGAGTTCTCCCCCGCTACCGTCATTTGACACCAAGGAACATGCCGACACTCCCACAGCGAGAAATGCTGTTGCGAGAAAAATGGGCAGGGTCTTGCGATTCATCATGAGAGTTCTAGTCCACCGCCAAAAGTTCCGAAAAGCAAGTCAATTATGAGTGACTAGTGCCATTACTTTTGCGTAATTCATCACGAATCTCAGCCAAAAGATCATTTGTTGAAGGAACTGCAGCCGAGGTACGAAACTTGTTATACAGCTTCACAATAGTGAACATGACGAAGGCAACAAGCAAAAAGTTGATGACCGCCGACAACAAGGTACCGAATGGCAAGAAACTTCCGTTGAGAGTCAGACCCTTGTCATTGAAATTTGGCTGCTCGCTTCCAAAAATTGCACCAAGAATTCCGCCCAAGATGCCTTGATTATCTTTACCGTCACCCGCAAAGGCATCGATGATGGTTTTAAAAGTTGCACCCATCACAAAGGCAACACCAAGTTCCACCACATTGCCGCGGTCAATGAATTCGCGGAACTCTTTCACCACTTTGCTGGGTTTTTCAATTGCTTTTGGCATACACCCAATGTAGGTCAGAGTTGCTCTTCAGAATTGTCATCTCTCTGGAGGTCACTAAACCTGTCAATTTTGCGTAATGAAGGGAACAAGAACCAAAACAGGCCAACAATGCCAATAGTCGCGACTCCACCGCCCACTACCGCTGCGGGTGCGCCAAATGCTTGAGAAGCGACACCCGACTCGAATGCGCCAAGTTCGTTGGAAGCGCCAATGAACACATTCTCAACAGCCAGCACACGACCACGTTTATCGTCGGGCGTCACCAGAGGAACAATGGAACCGCGAATGAACACACTCACCATGTCGGCGCCACTCAACACAATAACTGCGATGAACGCCACAAGGTAGCTACGCGTGAGACCCAATACGACTGTTGCAAAACCAAACGTTGCAACAACAAAAAACAACAATCGGCCAATCTTTCGTCGAACAGGATGAAAAGCTAAAACCAGAGCAACTCCAGCAGCACCAATACCAGCCGCAGCACGAAGCCAGCCATAAGCAACGTCACCTACATTCAATCGTTCCTCTGCAATAACAGGAAGGAGGGCAATTGCTCCGCCAAACAGAACTGCAAAAAGATCGAGAGAAATTGCAGCAAGCAAAATAGGAGTACGACGAATGAAGCGCAAACCTTCTAGCGCATCATGAAGTGTTGGTCGCTCACGATTTTCTACCGTTGCTGCTTGACCAGTTTTTACCCGCGACAAACTCAGTAGGCCAATGCAAATTAGACCCGATGCCACTGCATATGCCACCCACGGGTCGACGCTGTACAACAACCCCGAAGAAGCAGGGCCGATAATGGCAGCACCGGTCCATGTTGCTGATGAGAGTGCCACCACTGCTGGCAAACCACCTGGTGGCGCAACCATCGGCCAAATAGAACGGGCTGCAGGTGCAATGAAAGCGCGAGATACGCCATAGAGAAAAGTGATGAAGAAAATAGGGGCAACAGCAGTGGGGTTTGTACGGGCATAGAACATGAGTGCAAGTGCTGAAACAAGCTCACCTACTATTCCCAACATGGCAACTTTTTTCCGCTGAAATCTGTCGGCCACCATTCCCGTTAGTAAAACAAGAAACGCCGCTGGCAAAAATTCCACAAGGCCAATCCAACCAATATCAATTTCTCGCCCCGTGATGTCGTATACCTGCTTTCCCAGCGCAGCAGCCTGCAGCATGAGCCCCGTATACAACGCAGTGGAATAGATGAGCATGTTCCGTACAGCAGGTACACGAACAACATCGCGAGTGGTCAACTCCTGAGGTGTTGTTGAAGAAGCAGCGTCAGACACAGTCATTGCAGACTAGTGGGTAGCACAAACCTGCTAGAACGTTTTCATGGGGAACATTGCTCAAGAAACACGCTGGCTCGATGCAACTGCACAAGCAGCATTGGTACGAAACAAAGAAGTCTCCGCAAGCGAACTTGCGGAGACTGCCATCACACGCATTGAGCAATTGAATCCCACTATCAACGCAGTCAACATTCCCTGGTTCGCCCACGGGCGCGAACTCGCCAAGCACATCGATGCAATGAGTCCGAACACCGCATTTGCTGGTGTCCCCTTTTTGCTCAAAGACCTTCACACCATGTACGAGGGCCAACATATTTCCCAAGGCAACAAAGCGCTCAAAGAGGCCCACTACATCGCAACCTCAGACACCACGTTGGTATCGCGTTTCAAGCAACAGCATCTTGTTTTTCTTGGTCGTACCAGCTCTCCAGAGTTTGGCAGCTTGCCCGTTACTGAACCCGAAGCATGGGGCGCCACACGCAACCCGTGGAACACCAACTTCACTCCTGGGGGTTCGAGTGGCGGAGCAGCCGCAGCAGTTGCATCGGGCATGGTTCCCATTGCCCATGCCAGTGACGGTGGTGGTTCCATTCGCGTACCCGCTTCGTGTTCTGGCCTGGTGGGGTTGAAGGTCTCGCAAGGTCGCATCTCGGTTGGCCCCACCCGTTTGGAAACCAACCTCGGTGTTGAGCTTGCTGTTTCGCGCAGCGTGCGTGACATTGCAGCACTGCTCGATGCAGTACATGGCCCAGGTGTAGGTGACACGGTGATTGCTCCACCACCACTTCGCCCCTACATAGAGGAACTCACCACACACCCAGGGAAACTTCGCATTGGTTTTGTGCAATCACATTTCAATGGCAACCCCATACACGCAGAATGTCTCGCTGCAGTCAACAAAGCCGCGAAATTGCTGGAATCTCTAGGTCACCACGTTGAAATTGCTTTCCCTACCGCATTGAACGACCCCAAAGCAGGGAGTCGCTTCATGACCCTATGGTCAACAAACATGGCAACGAGCCGACAAAGCATTTCCGACATGCTTGGCCGCGAAGCAACAACCAGCGACATTGAATTGGTGAACTGGGTGATGGCCGAATACTCATCGAAAGTAAGCGCACTCGATTATGCGCTCGCCACTAACGAAAATGGCGCGTACCGACGCGCTGTACAACAATGGTGGGAAGACGGTTGGGACATCTTGCTCACGCCAACACTCGCTGCCCCACCACTTGCTATTGGTGTTTCAGCAAACAACCCCAACGACCCCATGGCCCCGCTGAAAATTGCCGGCGAATGGATGGGCTTCACCGCGCAATTCAACACCACAGGACAACCAGCCATTAGCTTGCCGCTGCACATGACCTCAGATGGATTACCCGTTGGCATTCAACTCGTCGGCGCTTTTGGTCGCGAAGATATTCTCATTCGCTTAGCTGCTCAAATAGAAACTGCGGCGCCGTGGGCAAACCTCACACCAAATATTTAACGTGCAGTCCAGCCGCCATCAACAACAACATTTTGACCCGTCATAAAACTTGACGCATCGCTCGCCAAAAAGAGAAGCGCTCCATCGAGCTCGTGAGCAAAGCCCATGCGCGGCATTGGCGAGTTTGTAGTGATGTAGCGCTGACTGCCTTCATCGCTTTCCATACCTGCAGTCATCTCTGACTCAAACCATCCTGGGCACAGTGAGTTCACCCGAATGCCCTTACGTGCCCACTGCAATGCGAGTTCGCGCGTCATATTGATGACAGCACCTTTACTCGCTGAATAGTTCGCTTGCTTTATAGGAGTTGCGCCCACAAGACCAAGCATGGAAGCGATGTTTACAACACATCCACTCTTACGTTCCACCATACCCACACCTGCCAATTTGCAGAGGTGCCATACAGCAACGGTATTCACCTGCAGTACATCTTCAAACGTTTCTAAGGTCTCTACTTCAATTCCACCAGTGCGTGAAATACCTGCATTGTTCACCAACACATCAATGCGTCCGAAATGCTTTTCCACTGTGGCAACAAGGTGTTCACGATCTTTCGCTATACCCACATCGCCTGGCACGGCAAGCACACCTGGCAACTCGGCAGCGAGCGCTTCGAGGCGGTCGGCACGGCGAGCTGAAATTGCCACCTGAGCTCCCACTGCATGAAGCACCTTGGCAAATCGCATACCGAGGCCTGAAGAAGCCCCTGTCACTAAGACAACCTTGCCGTCGAGGCGAAATTGTGAGAGCGGGTCAAGGGCACGGGGGTCAAACTGATCTGGCACGGTTACTACGATGGCAGATATGGAAACCTCCGACACAGTTTTACGACCATTGGTGCTTCTCGTGCATGGTGCTTGGCACGGTGCGTGGTGCTGGGCTGCGCTACAAAGCGAGCTAGATCAGCACGGTATTGCCTCATTAGCCATCGATTTACCTGGTCACGGTGCTTCCACGTTGCCCCTTTGCGATATGCATGGCGATGCTCAACATGTTGCCGATGTCGCTTCAAAAATTGGCAGGCCTGTCGTTCTCGTTGGCCACTCATATGGTGGTGGGGTCATTGGCGAAGCCGCACATCTATTACGCGAATCACCAGCGTCCCCCGTGCAGCACTTGGTGTACCTCACCGCATTTTGTCTCGATGAAGGCGAAAGTGTGGGCGGCCTTGCCGCTTCGCTCCCTCCAGAAAACGCATTACTCAATGCTGCAATTTTGCCCGGACCCGATGGCGCTAGCGGCGCCACGCTGGTGCTCGACTGCACAAAAGCTCACGACGCGCTCTATGGCTGCTGCCCCGCCAATGTGAGCGATGCAGCAATTGGTCGACTCTCGCCTCAACCCGTGGCAACTCTTGGTCAACCGGCAAGCAGTGCGCCTTGGAAAACACTTCCCAGCACATATGTGGTGTGTGAGCAAGACCAAGCTGTTCACCCCAACCATCAACGCATCATGGCCAAGCGATGCGGCACCGTTCACAGCCTCAACACCGATCATTCGCCATTTGTTTCTATGACAGTTGAAACCGCAGACATCATCAAGAATATTGTTCTTGCATGAAGGTTCGCATTGGTTATGGCCTCGGAGTACGTACGCATCTCAACGACACATCGTTTTTTGATGTTGTTGACGCCCTTGAAGACTTAAAGTTCGACAGCTTGTGGGTGAGTGAACGCATTGGCGCTGAAGCACCCGACCCAGTAGTGGCAATGTCGGTCGCAGCAGCGCGTACAAAGAAATTGAAATTCGGCATGAGCGTGATGGTGCTGCCAGGCCGCAACCCTGTTCTTCTTGCCAAGCAACTCGCCACACTCGACCGCATGTCGAACGGACGCTTGCTTCCCGCATTTGGTTTGGGAGTTGCCGATGTTGCCGAGCAACAAGCATTCGGAGTAGAACGCACTACCCGCGCAAAGCTTTTCAATGAAACGCTTGAAGTGGTACGCAAATGTTGGAACGATGATTTGGTCAACCACGACGGAGAATTTTTTCAACTCAACAACTTGCGCGTGTTGCCGAAGCCCCAGCAACAACCGCCCGAAGTGTGGCTAGGCGGTATCGCCCCAAGCGAGCTCAAGCGCATTGCGCGCACCGCCGATGGTTGGCTTCCTTCGTTTGTTACCCCAGCCGACGCCGAAGCGGGCTGGACCACCATAGGCGAACACGCAAAAGAGCACAACCGCACCATTGACCCTGAGCATTTTGGCGTGC
>JAURNB010000142.1 GCA_030830415.1 Acidimicrobiales bacterium
CGAGCCCAACAACCATGAATACCGCGTAGCCGTTGTGTCCGACGTTGTCGATGATTTCGTCTTTGGAAAAGAACCCGGCAAAAGGGAACACACCGCATAGCGCCAAGGTAGAAATAATCCACGTAGTGAACGTAATGGGCATGAACTTACGCAACCCACCCATATCTTTTTTCATTTCAAAGGAGTGATGCGATGCGCTATGGCTAATTGAGCCTGCGGCCAAGAAGAGACATGCTTTGAAAAATGCGTGAGTGAAAATATGGAACACAGCAGGCATCCATGCGCCTGCACCTAGGCCCATCATCATGTAGCCCAATTGGCTCACTGTTGAGTACGCCAACACCTTTTTGATGTCGGTTTGTACAAATGCCAACGCAGCGGCCACAACAATGGTGATTCCGCCAATGACCGTAATGAGGTTCACCCCACTACCAAAGATATTCATTCCTTCGAAGAACACTGGGTAGAGTCGGGCGACGAGGAAAACGCCAGCAACCACCATGGTGGATGAATGCAAAAGTGAGCTCACGGGTGTTGGCCCCGCCATTGCATCGGGCAACCATGTGTGGAGTGGGAACTGGCCACTCTTACCAATTCAAGCGATGAAGAGCGCAACTGCGCCAACTGTAATTGCGGCATGGCTTGGGTCGCCTGTTAACGCCCATGCAGAGAGTCCACGAATGCTGAACCCTGAGACTCCTAAGTGTTCTTGTGTCCATGAGTTGGCACTGAAGAACAAAACACTGGTACCAACCAAGAGACCAATATCTCCAGTACGTGTGGTGAAAAAAGCTTTGAGTGCTGCTCGACTATTTGCACCCTCTTCCCACCAGTGCCCAATCAACATGAATGAGCAAAGACCCATGATTTCCCAACCCAAAATGAGTTGAATCATGTTTTCTGCAACCACCATGTTCAACATTCCTGCCGAGAACAAAGTAAGAGAAGCAAAGAAGTGTGTGTACCTGCGGTCGCCGCGCAAATACTCAAGTGAATAGATCTGCACCAAAGACGAAATAAAAGCGACCACTACCAAGATGGTGAGCGAGAGACCATCAATGTGCTGGCCGATGCCAAATTCAAATCCGCCGCTATTCCACCAGGTCCAAGAACGAATGACTGGATCGATGAATTGTTCCTCGGTTGCACCGTTCACTCGATTGATCCATTGCAATGCAGCGCCTACAGCAAACACGAGCGAAGCAAGCATGGACAGGATGCCCAGCTCACTGCCCTTCATCGGCAGTTTTTTGCCAAAGAAAATAATGAGGGCAAAAGCTACTGCCGGGATAATAGGAATGATGAAGGCGTGTTCTAAAAACCAACCTGATGACAAGGCTTCATGAGCCACTGTTGATGCCTCTGCAAACATCATTAACCCTTCATTTCCGAAAGTTCATCGAGCGCAATGGATTTACGATTGCGATACACGAGGAGGACGAGAGCCAAACCTACCCCTACTTCAGCCGCAGCAACTGCAATGATGTACAACGCAAATACGTGGCCATCAACACTGCCGTTGCGTAAAGCAAATGCGAGAAAGTTGATATTGACTGAGTTCAAAATGAGTTCAATAGACATTAAGACCATGACCGCATTGCGTCGAGCAATGACTCCGTACACGCCAATGCAAAAAAGCACTGCTGCAAGGATGAGGAATTGATTCACCAACATCTGTTAGTCCTTCCTTGCCAAAACAATTGCGCCGATAACGGCCACGAGTAATACAAATGACAAAGCCCAAAATGGCAGCAAATACGGTCCAAAAATTTGATCTGAAATTGCTTGAGTGCTCACCAGTTCTGAATCGGTTGGGAGTTTTTCATCGCCAAAACTTGAAGTAAGCGCCATGATCATGACACCTAAGAGAAGCAGCGAGGCTGGTATACCGAGATACCACGTGGGGTTGTTCAGTAGCTTCTCTTTACCGAGTTGAGCTCGAGTCAACATAGTTCCGAACAAGAACAACACCATCACAGCGCCGATATACACAAGAACTTGTGTCACCGCAACAAACTCGGCAGTGAGCAAAACATATTGGGCTGCTGCACCTGCGAGCACAAGCACCAACCACAATGCTGCGTGTACCACGTTGTTGACAGTGACCACACGTAGTGCACCTACCACCATGATGGCAGCGATGATTCCAAAGGCAATGTTTTGAGCAACCATAGTTACTTTTTGCCTTTCTTGTCTGCGCCTACTTCTAACTCAGGTGCTGCTGGAACGGTTTCCATCCACTCACCAAGTTTTGCCTTGTCATGTAGAAGGTCTGCAATGCGTGGCTCAGAATATTCATACTCAGGACTCCAGAAAAGCGCGTCGAATGGACACACTTCAACGCAAATTCCGCAGTACATGCACAATGCGTAGTCGATATCGAAACGATCGAGTTTGTTGACGGCACGGGGCTTGCCACCGGCACGACGTGGCGGAGCAAGTTCTTTGTGCCCTTCAATGTAAATGCACCAGTCGGGACATGAACGTACGCACAGCATGCACGATGTGCAGTTGCCTTCGTGGAGCGCAATGACGCCGCG
>JAURNB010000143.1 GCA_030830415.1 Acidimicrobiales bacterium
ACGGTGAAGCAGCCATACGCCAACCACAATGGTGGCGGTCTCGCTTTTGGCCCAGAAGGTCGACTCTACGTTGGTACCGGCGACGGCGGATCCGGCGGAGACCCCGAGCGGGTGGCGCTAAAGATGAGTTCTCCATTAGGAAAAATTCTTTCGCTCTCGTCTACTGCAAAAAATGAGAAAACGAACGACCTCGCTGTGTGGTCGCGCGGACTGCGTAACCCATGGCGCTTCGAATTCGACTCGTCGAACAATTTGTGGATTGCAGATGTTGGGCAAAATATGTGGGAAGAAGTGAATGTTGCCTGGGCTGCACAAGGCGCAGGAAAAGACATCAGCTTCGGTTGGAGCGCTTGGGAAGGTAACACCCGCTACAACACCGACGAGCTAGCACAGCCTCACCAAAAGCCAGTTTTTACCTACAAACACGGAGATGCTGGTTGCTCTGTTTCGGGTGGCACGAGAGTTCGTGACCCACAACTTCCTGCTTGGAAAGACTGGTTTGTTTTTGGTGACTATTGCAGTGGTCGCATTACTGCAATTTGGGTGAGTGGAGAAACCACACAGAAACAAGTCGTTGTACAGCGCAACGTCGGGTCAATTACTGCGGTCCGTAGCACTGCTCAAGGAAAAGTTTTCGTGCTCACCTTAGATGGCAAGGTATTGCAACTTGTTCAACGCTAAGTACTAGCGGCGAGCACCCATGAACATGCTGCGCAACACTTGATAGTTCTCTACACAGTGTCCGGCACCAAGCACAACTGCTTCCAATGGCATTGGCGACATGCGCACAGGAACATCGGTTTCTTTTTCAATACGTTGTGCAAGACCACGAAGCAACCCGCCACCACCCACCAAGTACATACCGCGTTGGAGGAAATCTTGCGCCATTTCTGGTGGAACTTTTGACAAGCAGCGCGTCACCGAGTTCACAATTTGCGACACCACTTCATCGATAGCAAAACGCACTTCTTCTGGCGTCAACATAATGTTCTTTGGCAGACCAGTCACGAGGTCACGCCCGCGCACTTGCGCGCCACGCTCATTGGGCATTGGTGTGGCAGTCCCAATTTGAATTTTGATGTCTTCTGCAGTGCGTTCACCAATGGCAATACCGTGTTCACGACGTACGTAGGTTTGGATTGCGGCATCGATGTCGAAACTGCCCACGCGAATTGCTTCAAGAGTGACCACACCACCAAGTGAGATCACCGCGGTCTCGCTGGTACCGCCGCCAATGTCGATGATCATGTTTCCTACAGGCTCATCGATGGGTAACTCGGCGCCAATTGCTGCTGCCATTGGTTGCTCAATGAGTTGCGCATCGGAGGCTCCTGCGCGACGCGTCGCATCGGTGACCGCACGACGTTCTACTTCCGTAATTGCCGATGGCACACAAATGACCACTTTGGGTCGCGTAAAACGTGAAACACCTACACGCTGCAACAACAAACGAATCATGCGCTCCGTAATATCGAAGTCGGTAATGGCACCACCACGCAAAGGGCGAACGGCCACGATATAGCCCGGTGTACGACCAATCATGTTCCATGCTTCGTGGCCAGTTGCCAGCACCTCACCAGTTTTGCGGTTCACCGCAATGACTGAAGGTTCGTTGAGCACAATGCCTTTGCCCTTCATATATACAAGGGTGTTGGCGGTGCCAAGGTCTATTGCAAGGTCGCGTGCCATGGGTGTTTCTAGTGTACGTCTTATTACAGGCGCGGTGAGCGACTCTGTCCAGAATCGTCATTTTTGATTTGACGAGCTACAACGTTGCGTCGAGCATCGGGAGATAGCGCGTCGATATGGCGTCGAAAATGATCGATGCCATCGTAAATTCCTGTCTTGCGATTTTCGCGCAAAAGTATGGTGCCGAGCGCTGCTGCACACAGCACTGCCAAAAAGGTGAAAATGTACATTGCTGCTTGCATGTTGTTGCTACACACTTCCCGTTGTGGGTGAAGAAACTTTCCCGATGTCTTGACTCCGCGTTCCCCAATCGGAGCCGCCTGCCCATTCTTCTTTTTTCCAAATGGGAACAGATGCCTTCAACGCATCAATACAAAAACGCGCCGCTTCGAAAGCCTCGGGGCGGTGACCCGACGAGACACACACGATGACAGCACTGTCGCCCAGTTCAAGATCACCGAGTCGGTGAATCATGGCTATTCGACCAATGCCGGTCCAGGATTTTTGTGCTTCCTCGGCAATGGCACGCATACGAACAACCGCTTGTTCTTCGTAGGCTTCATACGTTAATTTCTTCACCTCATCACGCCCATCGGCGTGGTTGCGCATCGTGCCTGAAAAGAGCACCACCGCGCCGCAGCTGGGCAAAATGCTCCATTCGTACGCAGCAGCTACGGGTAAATCTTCATGTGTCACCGCAATCCAGAGCGAGGAGTCGACAGGGCCGTGCACAACTTCAGCGTACCTCTTCCACCCAATCATCTCTGCGTCATGTGTTTCACTTCGACGAGGCATAACATCGCTCTATGGGTGAAAACGGAATGGACGACAACCCCTTTGGAGGGTTGCCATTTTTTGGCGACATGATGAAAGCAATGGCCGGTCAAGGTCCGCTCAATTGGGATATCGCTCAGCAGTTTGCTGTCATGGGCACGTCAACTGAGGGAGGGCAACCCAACGTTGACCCCGCTGCTCGCATTGCTATCGAGCAACTCATTCCTATTGCCGTCATGCATGTTGGCGATGTGCTCGGAGACGCCGCACAACTCTCTTTGAGTCAGGCAAAATATGAATTCTTCACTCCTGCCCAGTGGTGCCACTCAACGCTCAATGCCTATAAACCACTGTTCAACGAGCTTGCTACAGCTCTCGGCCAACCGTCTGCTTCCACTGCAGGTGCCCACACCGACATTGACCTAGAAAACTCCGACCCCATGTCGCAGATGATGCGCAACCTCGCAAGCATGATGGCTCCGTCGCTGCTGGGGATGACCATCGGCTCCATGATTGGACAGCTCGCACAAAAGGCCTTTGGCCAATACGACCTCCTGTTGCCACGTAGCCCCGAGAACACTATTTTGCTTGTGCCTGGCACCATCGATGACTTTGCAGAAAGTTGGAGTTTGCCTCATGCCGACATGCGGATGTGGGTGCTCATTCACGAACTTGCAGCTCATGCAGTTCTGCAAGTACCTCATATTCGCCAGGCACTTTTGCAAGCAGTAGAACAGCACGTCAAAGCATTTCGCCCCGACCCCTCCGCAGCATTTGAACGAATGACACATCTTGAGGTTGACGCCGATAACCCTATGGCTGCACTTCAACATGCTTTTTCGCAGCCTGAAATTATGCTCGGAGCTGTCATCTCACCTGAGCAAGAAGCCATGATGCCAGCACTCGATGCACTTCTTGCGACTCTTGTCGGTGTCATCGACTGGACCGTCGACACCGTTGCTCAGCGTGTTTTGGGTGGAGCAGGCGCCATCGCAGAAGCCGTTCGCCGCCGCCGCATTGAAGAGTCGTCTGCCGATGTCTTTGTAGAACATCTCCTCGGGGTGCGTTACACCCGCGCAGTGGTGTCGCGGGGGAAAAGTTTTGTAGCGGGGGTCATTGAACGCAGTTCACCTGAAATGCTTCTGGGCATTCTTGCGAACCCGTCGGCTCTTCCTACCCCCGCCGAGGTCGACGCCCCAGGCCTATGGCTTGCCCGCCTTGAATGCGAATAGAAAACCGACCCCACATCACAAAGATCAACATTCCTAGTGCTGTTGAAATTCCCACAAGGGCGAAGCCGACATCGCCAGAGATCCGGAAAAGCACCGGTACTAACCCTGCCAACACCCACGCCAGTTGATTTTGGGTTTCAAATACTGCAAACGCTCGGGCACGATTGACATCGGGTGCATCGCTTTGCACAACTGACTCAAAGGCGAGTCGACAAATAGCCGCTGCACAGTTCACGGTGGCAGCCAAAATGACTCCTCCCGTGACTCCCCCAACATACGTGGTGAAGAAACCAACAATCGTCAGCGTCAACAGCACCGACAGCATCATGGTTTCTTCATGCAACTTACGACGCAACATTGGCGACAACGCGTTGCCTGCCATCGTTGCAAGCGTCGACAGTGCCACCGCAAAACCAAACCACACCGTTCCGGCTTTCTGGTCACGCAACCAAAATGCAAGATGAAAAAACATGAACCCCACGAGGCCGCGCATGAGCCACATCGTTCGCGAAGCGCGCAACAATCGCGGAGAATGTAGTTCGTCTCGTTCCGCTTGTGTTGGTGGGGCTTGCGATACGCGCTCACCTCGAGGCAGTTGTGTTGCCGACACCACAGCACCAATAAAGAACACAACAGAAAGAAATAACGGTGCATTGTCAGATATCAGTTGCAGCAAACCAGCAGGAATAGCAACGACAAAGCCCACGACACCAGCTAAAAGACCGAGCCGGCTATTTGCCTCCACCAGATCGGACTCTGATTTCACCACGGTGGGAACCAACGCCGACTTAGAAACGGAGTAGGTCTTTGAAAGCACCATTGCCGCAAAGGCAAGCGGGAAAAGAGTGAGCGAATCGATGCGACCGATCATGAGAAGGGTCACAATTGCCCTGCCTGAGGCCGCAAGGCATACCACGAGTCGTCTGCCGCCTTTCATGCGGTCGATGAAGGGCCCGATGAGTGGCGACACCACAGCAAATGGCGCCAAACTCAGCGCAAGAAAGAGAACAACTTTTCCACGTGCCGCATCGGGGCTCATTGATAAGAAAAGGGAATTGGCAAGTGCCACCGTCATTGCGGCTTCACCTGCGGTCATGAGGACATGTGTTCGCGCGAGTGAGAAAAACAATGGTCGCGGGGGCAGACCGATTGAGCCAGCACCTTTAGTTGAACGACCTCTGCTCACAATGCCATGTTAGGCACACAGCGTCGCGACAGTGAGTTAGCTACGGCTGCGTTCGAACTTGTAACCAAGACCACGAATGGTGATGATTTTGTCGGGGTTCGCGGGGTCTGACTCTATTTTTGCCCGCAAGCGTTTAATGTGCACGTCGAGTGTTTTGGTGTCACCCACATAGTCATTTCCCCACACGCGATCGATGAGAGTTTCACGAGGCAATACACGACCTGCGTTTGCTAATAGCAAATGCAGTAATTCAAATTCCTTAAGCGGTAAGGATGTTTTTTCACCACGGATGACCACTTCATGCTGTTCTGGGTCGAGTGTGATGTCACCCACTTGCAATGCGCCCTCTGTGAGTTCACCAGCACGGTCGAGAGGTGCGCGCCGCATAACAGCACGCATGCGTGCTACTAATTCCCGCAGGCGATAGGGCTTCGTGATGTAATCGTCGGCTCCCACTTCAAGACCAACCACTGTGTCAATTTCTGCAGCCTTAGCAGTCACCATAATGATGGGCACTTGTGATTTTTTGCGCAACTGCCGGCACACGTCGATGCCCGAAACTTTCGGCAGCATCACATCGAGAAGAATGATGTCGGGCTGAACACGATCGAACATGTCAAGTGCTTCTAAGCCATCACGGGCAACTTCAACACGAAAGCCTTCTTTTTTCAGGCCAACGAGTAGAGCGTCGACAAATGATTCTTCGTCTTCAACAACGAGAACTGTATGGGATGTAGTGGTGGCGTTCATATGTTATTCACTGCATTATTACCGCTAGGACGCAAGAGAGTGAGCACGAAGGTTGAACCTTCACCTTCCTGTGAGGTTACGTTCACCGTACCGCCATGATTGTTCATTACATGACGCACAATGGAGAGCCCAAGCCCGGTTCCTCCTGTGCCCCGACTACGGGCTCGGTCGACCCGATAGAAGCGCTCAAAAATACGGTCAATGTCACTTTGGGGTATTCCAATACCTTCATCGCTCACCGCAACATCGACCGTTTCTTCAAGCGGAGACACGCGAACAGTGACCTTGTCACCCTTTTCGCTGTACTTCACTGCGTTATCAATGAGATTCGAAACAGCTGAAACCAGCTGGAGTCGATCACCTTTTACTACGCAATCGTCTTCGGGGAGTTGCGAAACAATACCGATGCCCGCCTGAGCCGCAAAATAGGCCATTCGGTCTATCGACTCTGCAACTACTGAGAAAATACTCACCGGCTCGGGGATCACTGAACCATCGAGTTCAATGCGTGATAACTCCAGCAAGTCATCGATGGTTTTAGCCATACGGTTGGATTCTTTAACCATTTTTGATGAAAGTCGATGGATGACTTTCAGGTCATCTTCGTCACGAATGGTGTCGGCGAGAATAGACAAAGCACCGACCGGTGTTTTCAATTCATGGCTGATATTGGCCACAAAGTCTGTGCGCACAGCATCGATGCGAGTCCGCTCCGAAATATCTTCAATAATGGCAATGGATTTATCGCCCTCAAGAGGCATCGCCTCAATGACCACCGTTCGTGGTGGTGGCCCGAATAATTCAAGGGTTTCGCGCACCACTGAACCAGTCGCACGAGATTTTTTGATAATGCGCTCTGCTGCCTCATCGACCAACACGTCGATATGCCGTAAAACACCCACCCCTGCGGCAATGTGATTTCCCAAAACAATGTTTCCTTGTTCATCGGTCACCACTACACCTAAAGGAATTGCATTCAGTACCGCGTTGAGTTCAGCATCATGAACTTCTGTGTTCGACGGTGAGAGTTCTTCGGAAAACTCAATTGATTCACTGTTCGCATTGTTGGCTCCACGACGCAGAAAAAACAAGCGTGAAGGGAAAGCACCAACAATGAGACCAATGGCAATTCCCACGACGAGCATGAAAGCTAACCTTCGGTGGTGTTGGTATTGGGAAGAGGAATACCGTATGTATCGTCGTAGGCCGTTTTAGCTGCGTGACGAGCAGCGCCTTTGTTTTCTGGTCGCCAGCCACTCACAATAAACAGCACGCGCTCGCCAATGTTGACCGCATGGTCTCCGATGCGCTCATAGAAACGAGCCACCACAGCTAGCTGAATAGCAACCTGCAGGTCGATGCTTCCTGCGGCATGACTTTCAAAAATTGCTTGTACAAATTGGCGCTGCAAGCTGTCGAGATACGAGTCCATATCGTCAATGGCGCCGGCAATAGCAACATCGTTCTCTTCGAAAGATTGCAGAGCAGAGGTAAACAACTGCTGAGCTTGTTCTCCCATTTTGGTAATGATGCCGCGCAACTTTGGATCGAGCGAATGACCATAAATGCGACGAGCTGCCTTAGCAATATTTACCGTGAGGTCGGCGGAGCGTTCAATTTCTCCTACCATTTTGAGAATCGAAATGAGCTGACGTAGATCGCCAGCTACAGGAGCCTGCAAGGCCAGTAATTGATAGCAGCGATCTTCGAGTGCAATTGACCGTGAGTCAATTTCGTCGTCGGCCAAAATGAGATACTCGGCGCCTTCAAGGTCTCCCGACAACAAAACGTTTGTTGCCCGAGGAATTGCTTCAATAACAGAGGCTGCAAGGCGCGCAAGTGAGAGCCGAACTTCATCTAATTCGTGGTGAAAACCTTTGCGCAGTTCTTCCATTGCTCTATCTCCTCTATTTCCCGTTGCTCACAGAATACCCTGCTCAGGAGTTTCGGCGCTCTTGTTGATTTTTCGCCCATTTGTAGAGGTCTTCTTGCGCATTTCGCAACGCATAAGAGTCTCCTGATCGCTCCCAATGGCCAGTTGCATTGAGTACAAAGTGCGGCGCAGTGGGGTCGGTGAGATACGAAAGCACCTTTTCACACCATTGTTGATGCTTTTCTTGCAGTACAGGCACCAGCGCCTCTACGCGACGGTCGAGGTTGCGCGACATGAGATCTGCGGACCCGATATACCAACGTGGCGCTCCTGGCCCATTTCCATTACCGAACTTGTAAATGCGCGAATGCTCTAGGTACCTACCCAAAATCGAACGCACCGTAATGTTGCTCGACATTCCAGGCACACCTGGGCGGATGCCGCATATTCCACGCACAGTAATGTCGATTTTGACGCCAGCTTCACTCGCTTCATACAGTGCTTCGATCATTTGAGTATCGGCAAGCGAATTTAGTTTCAGACGAATGTAGCCGTTTTGTCCTGCACGCGCTTCTTGGCGGATGAGTTCAATCAGACCCGATTTCAAATGATTCGGAGCTACAAGTAAATGCTGATACAAGTCGTTTCTGCTGAACCCAGTGAGGTGATTAAAAAGGCGTGATGCATCGGATGCGAGTTCAGGATTGCATGTGAAAATTGCGAGGTCTTCATAAAGACCAGCGGTTTTTGAGTTGTAGTTGCCTGTTCCAAAATGTACATACCGGCGTAGCCCGTCTCCATCTTCTCGTACGACCAGCGCGCACTTCACATGTGTCTTTAATCCAACAATTCCATACATCACGTGCACTCCAGCACGTTCAAGTTGCTTGGCCCAAGTGACGTTCACTGCCTCGTCGAAACGAGCCTTGAGCTCGATGAGGGCAACTACCTGTACGCCACGTTCAGCTGCGCGAATAAGGCTTTGCGCAATAGGGCTATCGCCAGATGTGCGATACAAGGTCATTTTGATTGACTGCACGCGCGGGTCGTTCGCTGCCTCTTCAATAAAAGCTTGTGTTGAGGTCACAAAGCTTTCATATGGATGATGCACCAAAAGGTCACGCTCGCGAATCACACTGAATATGGAGCGATCTTGTTCGCTCGCCGCTGCTAGCCGGCCCGCCGTTACTGCTGGCCAAGGCGTGTCGCGCAATGCGGGAACTGGTAATGCGCTAATGGCAAACAAGCTGGTGAGGTCGAGAGGAAGATTGAATTGGTAAACATCGTGTTCTTCCACTTCAAATTCATCAATTAACAATTGCAAAACTGTTTCATCTATAGAGTCACGCACTTCAAGACGCACTGCTCTGCCAAAGCGCCGACGGCGTAATTCGGCTTCTACTGCTTCCAGAAGGTCTTCTGCTTCTTCATCGTCTACATCGAGGTCGGCGTCGCGCGAAACGCGGAAGGTAGTTGCGCTCTTGACTTCCATTCCTTCAAACAAGGCAGGAAGATGCGCAATGATGACATCTTCAACGGGAATGAAATGTTGAGTGTTCTCTAGTTTGAGCAGCCGTGGCAAAAGAGGCGGAACTTTCAAACGGGCAAAACGCTCTTCACCAGTTTCAGGGTCACGCAACATCACCGCAATGCTCAGCGCCAACCCAGATACGTAGGGAAAAGGGTGAGCCGGGTCTACAACAAGCGGGGTGAGAATAGGGAAAATACGTTGATCAAATTCCCTCGACAGAACTGCCTTTTCTGCAGCGGAAACATCTTCCCAACGCTGCAAAACGATGTCGTTGTTTTTCAGCTCAGGCAGAATTTCTTCGCGCAAAAGCGACTCTTGCTCGGCAACTAACCGGTGAACTGTGCTGCTGATGTCACGATCTAACTCATGTGGGCGGCGCCCGTCGGCACCGCGATGAGAAGTTCCTGCATCAATTTGGTTTTTCAGTGCTGCTACACGAACCTGGAAAAACTCATCGAGGTTTGAAGAAAAAATGGCAAGAAACTTGACTCGTTCAAGAAGTGGAATTCCCTCTTCTCTCGCCAACGCCAAAACACGCGCATTGAATGCGAGCCAACTGAGATCACGGTTAAAAAAACGTTCGTCGATCTTCGCAGAGTAGGTTTGTTCCCGTTTCGTCATAGGTATTTTACCTGAATACTCAGTGAACGCGAAATGACTACTGGGATAACTTGCACACTAAGAGTGTTTAGAGCTTGACGGAATCGCCAAGGTCCCACTCAATGGTGATGAGTTCACGCTCTGCATCGCGGGCAATGCGCTCGCTATTGCGGCGGAATTGCGGGTCGTCGCGGGTGAGGAGCACTAAACGGGCCAACACTCGAGTGCGGAACTCGTCGATGAGGGCTTGGTCGCCGTAGTCGCCATAGACCTCCCAATGGGGAGCAACAGGGCCGAGATACACGATGCGGGCATGTGCGCGTGGCGCTTCTGGGGTGGCATTGATATCGGACACGGGAACCTCCTAGGAGCCCTCAGGATACCGCAGAGTCGCCATATGACCTCTCGGGAACTTATTGCGGCTCTGTGCCGTCAGAACCCTTGTACGACCAAAGTTCTCCTCCCAGAAAAGGCTCGCCATGACCACAACCGATATCCAGCACTATGAAAACCAGCGCAATCTTGGTTCTTATCGTTCAACTGAATGGATGTCACTGGGCAATTGCCGCCTTGTTGAGCCCGACATCTTCTTTCCCTCGGACGGTGCTGGGGTCGACAAGGCGCGCAAGATTTGTTCTACCTGCCCAGTTCGCGACCACTGCTTGGAATACGCACTATCGGAACAAATTGAGCACGGGGTATGGGGTGGCATGAGTGAACGTGCCCGCCGCCGCTTGAAGTCTCAACGCCGCGCTGCATAGACAACGCGAAAACGAATTACTTCGAGTCGGAATCGCCAGACTTGTCGGACTGGCCATCGGCAAGACCTTTTTTAAATTCTTTTTGTGCCTGCCCAAGGTTTTTTGCAAACTTCGGCAATTGAGTGCCGCCAAAAAGAACGAGTACAACAACAGCAACGATGATGAGTTCTGGGCCTTCGAGAAATGCGAACATGCTCTTAACCTACCACCGCTCGGCTGGGAGATGAGATAAAAATAACCCTGTGATTGAGTGCGTCGTCAATATCAGCGAGGGCCAAAACCCCGGGAAACTTGCCAAATTGAGCGCAACTGTTACCGCCGATCTCCTCGATATTCATACCGACTCCGACCATCACCGCAGCGTGTTTACCTTGCGTGGCGCACTCGCCCCGCGACTCCTCTCCGCGAGTGCCGTCAACCTCCTCAATGTTCATGAGCACACAGGTGTGCACCCTCGCCTCGGAGTGGTTGATGTAGTGCCTTTTATTCCTCTTGGCAATTCCACATTCAACGAAGCAATTCACGAGCGCAATGCATTTGCACAATGGGCGGCCGACGAACTTGGTGTTCCTAGTTTTTTATACGGACCAGAACGCACTCTTCCCGATATTCGCCGCACGGCATGGACTTCACTTTTCCCCGATGTGGGACCTCGCACTGCACACCCAACTGCCGGAGCGATATGTGTAGGTGTCCGAGAGGTTTTAGTTGCTTACAATCTTTTCCTCGCCGATGCCACTATGAATACCGCACGCGAGATTGTGCTGAACATTCGTCAACCAGGCCTACGTGCATTGAGCTTTTTAGTAGATGGGCAGGCACAAATCAGCATGAATCTCACAAATGTAGACATCATGAACGTAGATACGGCATACGACATCGTTGCTCAATATGCCAATATTGCACGCGCTGAACTCGTGGGGCTCATGCCGATGCAGGCGCTGACAAAAATTGAACCCAGCCGCTGGAACGAACTCGATATTGGAGTTGACAAAACAATCGAAGCGCGCTTCGACGAGTTATTAAAAGCGCAGTGAACGTTGCTAGATCGCTTGGCGATTTGCTTGAGCACGAGCACGACGCAAGCGACGACGCTCACGCTCAGAGAGCCCGCCCCAAATACCAAACTTTTCGCCGTTGACTAATGCGTACTCAAGGCATTCGCCTCGCACGACACAACCACGACACACTTCTTTTGCTTCACGAGTAGAAGCACCCCTTTCAGGGAAAAAGAGATCGGGGTCAACACCAAGACAGTTGGCCTGATCTTGCCAACCGCGTTCTGTACTCAATTCATCCGTTTCTGGGAATTGCATTCGCTTGCCTCCCGCTCTGCAGATCACGAACATCCAGAAGTGGCATGCAGTGATGGCAGGGCTGTAATTACATTGCTGTCATTCTGCCAAATCCTTATGAAATAAGCAAGTGCGCTGTTTTTGCCCCTCCGAGGGCGCCTCAGAGCGAATGTCTACTTTTTCAGCTCAATGTCAAAAAACCCTGTATTTATTGGGTTTTTGCACTCGTAAGACGCGTTTTTGGCTCATTTATTGGGGTTTTCGGTATGTATGTACTATCGGGAACGGCTGAGACGACGCTTGTGTTCGATGAAGTCGACGAGCACATAGTCGCCCAAAGTTTCCGGGGTGGTGAAGAATGCACGGCCCTTATTGATCTCGGTGAGGCGCTCAATGAACTGCCGTAAACCACCGTTGGCATCGAGCATGAACGTGTTGATGACGATTCCTTCACGTGTGCATTTCATCACTTCAGCCAAAGTGGACTCCACTGTTTCTCGCACAGGTGGGTAGTTGAAAAAGACGTCACCATGTGGAGTGATATGCGCAGTGGGTTCACCGTCGGTGATCATGATGATTTGTTTTGTCCCGTGCTGCTTGGAAAGCAGTTGACGAGCAAGTAAAAATCCGTGCTGCATATTTGTTCCATACGCAAAATCCCACGACACCGGTGGCAGTTGTTCAGGAGTCAAGATGCGTGCAGTTTCGCTAAACCCAACGAGACCCAAGTAATCGCGTGGATATTGCGAAGTGATGAGTGAATACAACGCCATTGCAACTTTTTTGGCGGGCAAGAAGTTGTCGCGCATGGGCATTGACATGGAGAGGTCGATCATCACCACTGTGGATGAGGAAGTGACGTGTTCTGTGCGCTCAATTTCAAAATCTTCTGGAGAGAGTTGAACGGGAGTTCCTCCACCTTGACGGCGAATTGCGTTGCGCAGAGTTTGTTGAAGATCGAGTCGGAAGGGGTCGCCATACTCATAGGGCTTTGTTTCGTAGCGACGCTCATGGCCACCACCGCTCTCGCGCATTTGATGTTGGCCGATTTTGTCTTTTGCTAATTTTCCAAAAAGATCACGCAACGCATTGGCGCCAATTTTGCGCAGGCCCTTTGGTGTCAGCTCTAATTTGCCTTCTTTTTGGTTAATTAAGCCCGATTCTTCCAGCATTTTGGTGAGTTCTGCCAAGCGTTCAAGCGAGCGAGCAGAGTCTTCACCCAGCAGTTCTCGCACTTTGTCGAGGTCGGCTTCAGCAAGTGCACCAGGTGTGGTGGCATTACGCATGAAGCCTTCCATTTGGTCGAGCTCACCGAGTTGCTGCATGGTTTTCATGGCTTCACTCATGCCCATTGGTTCATCGCCATTGAACTGGTACTGACGCTCCCACCCAGCGTTGGGAACGAGGTTTTGTAAGCGCTCACTTAACCGATCGGCCTGCCACCGCAGATCCATGTCTTCTAACAACTGCTCAGAGAGTTGTTGCATTTGCGCCCGCTGCTCGGGGGTCATGGAGTTCATCATCGCCTGCATTGCTGCCATACGTTGGGCCATGATTTCCAAAAGCTCATCGAGTGTTTGCGGATTCTCGGGGAAGAAATCGCCGAATTCATTCATGAACTTTTCAAATTGCGGGTCTTCGCCTTGCTCGCGCTTATCGAGCATGTCGTTTAATGCAGCCATCATGTCTTTTGTACGCTGCAGATCTTCTGGCGACATATTTTGCATATCGCCACTCATCTGATCGACATATTGCTGCATGAGTTGCTCACGAAGTTTTTCCATGAGCTCTTCAAAACGTGCTGCTGCTTCATTCGACTGGAAGTCGTAATTTTGTAAACCCTTCACCTTGCCTGCAAGATCTTGCGGGAGCATTTCCAGTTCGAGGTGATGCTCAACAGACGACTGTTGAGCAGTATCGAGACGACGCTCATCGCCACTTGCCTGCGCATCGGCGACATTTTGGTCGAGCTTGTGACGCTCTTCGTCAATAATGTCGTCGAGTGCCTCGGAAATTTCGCTGTACACACCACCGAGATCGGAACGCTCTAAGAGTTCTTCACGACGCTCACGAATTTTGTTCATCATGTCGCGCATGCCCTCAATGCGCTCGCCATTGCGGTCGGTGAGGCCCTGCTGCATGAGTCGCCGCAAGGCACTATTGACGTCTCCGTGGTACAAAAGGTCGTCGGTGACCGCTTCTAAAAGCGACTCGGCATCGACCTCAAAGCCCTTTTGAGTGCCGTCCCAGCGGGAATAGGTGAACCGTGTGGTCATGAAACCAACCTAGTTCGCCTAACCTAGGGGGTGCATGCGCGTGCCACGTACTTTCATTTTCGTCGACCTTTCCGGTTTCACGCATTTCACGGAAACCCAAGGGGACGACGCCGCAGGGCGCCTTTTGGCTGCCTTTCGGTCAGTGGCGCGCGACGTGGCTTCCGAACGCGGTGTGCGCATCGCAAAGTGGCTTGGAGACGGCCTCATGATCGTGGCCATGGAGCAATCTGATGCCATCGTCTTTTCGATGGAGCTCCAGCGCCGCTCGGCAACCGCCTGTGCCCCACTCACCTTGCGCATTGGCCTTGCAACTGGCTACGCGCTTCTCTTTGAGGGCGACGACTACATCGGTTCTGCTGTCAATACCGCAGCACGGCTCTGCGATGCAGCCGGTGCATTTGAAGTTCTCATTCCTAGCGATCAAATTGAAGAACTCCCTGAAGGCGTGCGCATTGTTGCTCACGAGCCCCTCGTGTTACGCGGATTCACTGAACCTGTTGAAGTGTGTTCGGTGACAGGCGACCCAGTTCTCACTGACCGCAACGACACCGGTGAACTATGGACGCGTTCACCGTTCGTGATGTAACGCACCTCGTGCCAGTTTTTGGAACTCACCTCACCTTTTCTCCCGAGCAGAACGTGGAGATACTTCTCTCTGAAGTGCTCGCGCTGAAAGAGCATGGCCTCACCTCACTTCGTTGGCGCTTGTCGTGGAGCGACGTCTTTCCACAACAAGGAAAACCAAGTGGAAAACATTTAGAACTGCTCGAAGGGCACGCTGCCGCATTTGCCGATGCCGGTGTAGAAACTTGGGTCACGCTGTGCGGAAATACCTTGCCTCATTGGTTTTTGAACGAAGGTGCATTCTCTGATGAAAAGGCAACTGAAAAGTGGTGGCCGCGATATGTCGACACCGTCGCAGAAGTAGTGGGCAACCACGTTGCAGGATGGATCCCCTTTGAAGCCCCTATTGGCCTCGTTCACGATGGCTGGCGTATCGGAAGTATCGCTCCGTTTGTTTCCGACGATGGGAAATTTGCCGATGCGTTCACCAACGTTTTGCATTCATGGAATCATGCATGTCGATTGTTGCGTGGATCACCCATTGCGCTCTCGTTAGATGCAACTCATCCGGGCGCAAACACAGAAGTACGTACGGTCTGGCAGTCGGCCATTACACGCGGGCGAGTATCGCTACCTGGCCACTATGAACGAGAACTCGATGGTTTGTTGCGCAGCGCCAATGAAATTGCTCTTTCGCTCACCCATCTGCCCGCGCGCAGTGAACGACTTGAAGCGCCACGTTGGCGCGACTTGGCAATAGAAACTCTGCAGTGGGCATACGAAGCTTTTTCGGGAACACAGCTCAGTGTTTCCGGTATTCCTGCTACGAGTGCCGACGGAGAACTCACCGAATTGCTCTCTTTTACTTCTCAGATGGTGGACGACCTGAAGAGCGATGGTTTGGCTCTTCAACATGTGTGGATGAGCAGCCTTGAACGCACTGCGGGCCTTACCTCATTGCCTGCTTTCTCTTCACTCACAAAGTAGCTGTACCCTTTCGCATCATGAGCACCCCGATATGGCAAGTATCTGATGAGAAAAAATCAGGTCTTGCGCTCACCCAGTTTTTTGCACAACAAGGTCTCTCGTCTTTTGAAGAAGCAATGGAATGGAGTTTGCGCGAACCAAACGAGTTCTGGCGAGCCGTGTGGAACACCACTGGCATCGTTGGTTCGCCAGGCGAACCTGCCGTTCGCTTCCCCTCCGAGAGCATTGTAGAAACTGAATTTTTCCCTCACGCACAGCTCAACATCGTTGACACCTTTTTACAACCTCGCGACAACGTCAATGCTGACGCGATTGTTTACGTTTCAGAAAATGGCGAACGACACTGCATCACCTGGAGTCAATTGCGCATTGATGTGAATAGGGCAACCCATGCACTTCGCGAATACGGCGTACAAGCAGGCGACCGCGTGGCAGCCTGGATGCCCAACAGGCCTGAAACCATTGTTTTGTACCTCGCCACTCAAGCACTCGGTGCCATATTCACTTCAACGTCGTCTGATTTTGGCGTGCAAGGAGTTGTTGATCGGTTCAGTCAAACCACACCTCGTGTTTTGCTTGCTGCAGATGCCTACTCGTACGGAGGAAAGAACTTTTCCTGCACTGACCGGTTGAAAGAAATCATTGAGGCTTTGCCATCTCTTGAACATGTCATTTATGTTGAAACATCAAGCGCGCATGAAAACTCTTTGCCATTAACAAAAAGTTGGAACGAGTTTCTTGCCTCAGGGAGTGACGACTTTTTTGAGCGTCCACTCTTTCCTTTCAATCATCCTGGTCTCATTTTGTACTCATCGGGAACAACAGGTATGCCAAAGTGCATTGTTCACAAGGCTGCAGGCGTTCTCCTCACACATCTCAAAGAACAACAGTTGCATTGCGATATTCACCCCGGTGACACTGTTTTTTACTTCACCACATGCGGATGGATGATGTGGAACTGGCTCACATCTGCACTTGCAACAGGCGCCACCGTTGTTCTCTTTGATGGCAACCCCGCGTACCCCAACTTGAACACGTTGTTTGACCTTTGCGAACAAGAAGACGTCACGCTTTTTGGAACGTCGGCGAAATTCATCGACTCGTGTCGCAAGGCTGAACTTTCGCCAACAAGCACTCACCATTTCTCTTCGCTACGCACCATCTGTTCCACCGGGTCGCCATTAAATGCTGCGGGTTTTGACTGGGTGTATGAGCACTTTGCTGCCGACGTCCATCTTGCTTCTATTTCTGGTGGTACAGATCTCTGCGGATGTTTTGTAGGTGGCGACCCCTCTCGCCCCGTTTATGCTGGCGAAATTCAAGGCGCCATGTTGGGCATGGATGTTTCGATCTACAACGACAGCGGGGATGAACTGCTGACCGGCACTGGCGAGCTTGTTTGTCGTAATGCATTTCCCTCAATGCCGAATGGATTTTGGGGAGATGCAACAGGAGAGAAATATCACAACACATATTTCTCACGCTTTAAAAACACGTGGACTCACGGCGACTTCGCATCGCGCACTGCACACAATGGATTCGTCATTCACGGGAGATCCGATGCCACATTAAATGTTGGCGGGGTTCGTATGGGAACTGCAGAAATTTACTCACAAGTCGAGACGTTTGTAGAAATTATTGAATCGGTTGCCGTCGCAGAAGAATGGGACGACGACACGCGCATCGTTCTTTTCCTTCGCATGGCCGCCAACACACAGTGCACACCAGAACTAGAACAATCTTTACGTCAACGTTTACGTCAGTTCATTTCGCCACGCCATGTACCTGCGCTCATCATTCCAGTTTCCGATATTCCTCGCACCCGTTCAGGAAAAATCAGCGAATTAGCAGTGACCGATATCGTTAATGGTCGGCCTGTACGCAACACGGAAGCATTGGCAAACCCCGAATGCCTGAAGGATTTCATAATTCCCTCGTGAAAGCCATCTCAGGCATGGAAACCGTGAGTTTCTCCACCTAACATCCCTATATGTCAACAACAACATTGCTTCATGGTGGCGCAGTTATTGATGGAACAGGTTCCGCACCGCAACTCAACACATCAGTTCTCATCCAAGATGAGAAAATTCTTGCGGTAGGCGCTGAGGCCGATGCACTTGTTCAGTCTCTTCAAGACGTGAAGAAAATTGATGTCACTGCCTCACTGTGATGCCAGGCCTCATTGACGCACACACTCATGTGACCTTGGGGGAACCCGCCAGCAACGATGAGCTTTTTCATCGTCGTGAGCCGGCAACTGCTGCTCTTATTGCCGCCCACAATGTGAAGAAAATTCTGCAAGCAGGCGTCACCAGCATTCTCGATGTCGATGGCATTTTCAATATCGGGCCAGCCTTGCGCGACGCCATCAATGCCGGCATCACCGAAGGCCCATCAATGAAGTCAGGAACTTTTGCGCTCATGACTGCAGTAGGTGGTACTGCTGGGCGCATGATTCCCGATCACGGCACTGCCGGATACGCAGAAGTTGTGCACAACCGCGATGAAATGGTGCGCGTGGTGCGCCGCCAAATTAAAGATGGCGCCGACATCATTAAAATTCATGTCACCGGGGTCGTTCCTGCACGTAGCGGGGAAATCCAAGTGTGGACACGCGATGAGTTGAAAACAGTTTGCGACACCGCTCACGACTTAGGCGTTCCTGTTACTGCACATTGTCGTGGCGACCAAGCAACACTCGACGCTGTTCTCGCTGGTGTCGACATTATTTGGCACGCTTCGTTTCTTGGCGACCGCGCACTCGAAGCAATCATCGAGAAGAAGACAGCTGTTGGGCCAGTCTTTACCTTCCTTGCAAACTTGGCCGAATACGGCGCCAAAGTGGGAGCCACCGCAAGTGTGCAGTCGACTTTTGCCGGCGAGTTGGAACACACTGGGGCCCGACTACGCCAGGCATACGATGCAGGCGTACCGCTTCTGTGTGGTTCGGAAAGCGGCTTTTCCATTACTCCTTACGGCAACTGGCATGCTCGCGAAATGGAAGTGTTCGTACAGCACATGGGCCTCACCCCGTTGCAAGCAATTTCATGCGCCACCTACACCAACGCTCATGCACTCCAACAATTTGGGCAAGTTGGCATCATTGCCTCTGGTGCGCAAGCCGACATACTGGTGCTCGATGGCCATCCTGAAAAAGATGTTGCCGTATTAGGAAATAAGAGTTCCTTTCGTCATCTTTTCAAAAAGGGACGTGCAATTACATTGGCAGAAGTACCCGAGCGCTCACTATTGCGC
>JAURNB010000144.1 GCA_030830415.1 Acidimicrobiales bacterium
CACACACGCTCTAACTGTGCTTCTGCACCAACTGCTGCAAAGTAGGCAATTTGCGGTTTAAACGCACATGCGTATTGCGCAGTGGCATCGACAATGGCAATACAAAAATCAGCAAGCGCATTGGGCTGACCGGCAAATTGCGTTGGTAAGCGCGACACATCGGGGTCGAGCCCCACGCACAGCATGGAGCCACTGTGCTCCCAGCGCTGTTGAAGAGAAGAGAGGAAGGTCACTCTTCGATGGTGATGGCAGCAGTAGGGCAGAGCTCGGCGGCTTCTTGAGCACGTGCCAAAACATCGCCTTCTGGGTTTTCTACCAAGATGTAGAGGTAACCATCTTTACGAATTTCAAAAACGTCTGGTGCAACTTGTGTGCAGGCACCAGTTGATGCACATACATCGAAATCAACAACAACTTTCATAGCACTCTCCTTGTTCGAACTTCTTTTACAGTACCCGACGGCCTAGCGCCGCACAGCGTCTTACGCCTGCTGACGCTCGGCTGCGGCAAGAACTGCCCGCAATGAAGCGGTGATGATGTTGGGGTCGCTACCCACACCCCAGCGCACTTCGCCAGCTGTGGTGGTACTTTCCACATATGCCACTGCCGTAGCGTCGGCACCCGAGCCCATGGCGTGTTCGGCATAGTCGAGTACGTCGATATCGATGCTCAACCCGCTGCGCAAGCCGTTCACAAACGCGTCAATTGGCCCGTTGCCCGAACCCTGAATGGTTTTACGCTCACCAGCAATTTCCAGCTGTGCAGTAATGGTGGTGGTGCCACTTGCCGAGTCGCTCTTCAACTCATGACTATCGAGACGCATGGAAGGAGCCTCTGGCAAGTACTCGCTTTGGAATGCTTCCCACATGATGGTGGGTGAAATTTCCGTGCCTGAGTCTTCGGTGATGTGCTGAATGTTTTTCGAGAACTCAATTTGCAAACGACGTGGCAATTCAAAGCCGTGCTCGGCTTTCATAATGTACGCAACGCCACCCTTGCCCGACTGACTGTTCACACGAATAACGGCTTCGTATGAACGACCCACATGCTTTGGGTCAATAGGCAAGTACGGAACGCCCCACTCGGGGTAGTTCGTTGGCAATGCTTCCAAACCTTTTTTAATGGCATCTTGATGACTGCCAGAAAATGCGGTGTACACCAGGTCGCCCACGTATGGATGGCGAGGGTGCACAGGCAAGCGGTTGCAATATTCGGCGGTACGGCGCAAAGCATCGATATCGGAAATGTCGAGTTCGGGGTCGACCCCATTCATGAACAGGTTCATTGCCAAGTTCACAATGTCGACATTGCCGGTGCGCTCACCGTTACCAAACAGAGTTCCTTCAACGCGGTCGGCGCCGGCCATCACACCAAATTCAGCAGCGGCAACGGCACAACCACGGTCGTTGTGTGGGTGCAACGACAACACAATGCTTGAACGGTCTTTAATAGTGCGGCCAAACCACTCAATCACATCGCCATACACGTTGGGTGAGTAGCACTCAACAGTTGCGGGCAAGTTCAAAATGAGTGGGTTCGCAGGCGTTGGCGCAATCACGTCCATCACTGCTTCACAAATTTCAATAGCAAAGTCGGGCTCGGTGAGCGTGAAGCTTTCGGGTGAATACTCATAGCGCACATTCGTGCCCGCAAGCTTTGGCTCCAACTGCTTGCACAGTTTTGCTGCGTTCACCGCAATGTCGACAATGCCTTCTTTTTCTAAACCGAACACCACTTTGCGCTGCAGCGGGTTAGTGGAGTTGTAAAAGTGCACGATGGCATTTTTCGCCCCAGCTAAACATTCATACGTGCGCTCAATGAGTTCGGCGCGGCTTTGTACCAGCACCTGAATGGTCACGTCGTCGGGAATGAGATCTTCCTCAATTAAAATGCGAACGAAGTCGAAGTCGGGTTGGCTCGCCGAAGGAAAGCCCACTTCAATTTCCTTGAACCCCATATTGACCAACGCAATGAACATGCGCTTTTTGCGCTCGGGGTCCATGGGGTCAATGAGCGCCTGGTTGCCGTCGCGCAGGTCGACTGAACACCACAACGGCGCTTTGGCAATGGTGACGTTGGGCCACGTGCGATCGGTAAGCACCACGGGCACGAAAGGCTTGTAGCGGTCGAAGGCCATTTTTTTCGGAGTCACATTTTGTGGAGGCATTGCGGTTCTTTCTGGAACGGGTCATTCGGGTAATTCGAGTGGAGAAACAAAAAATCCCCCTGACCTTGCGGGCAGGAGGATCGGCAACAGCGATATGTGGCTGTGGCCGTTACGTAAGTAGGAGGATCAAAGTGGTATTCACTTCGGTCAGGCTACCGCAATTTCGTTAAACAAGGAAGTTGCAAAACTGCCATGGGTCACTCGGGTCTAAACGAGCACCCTCGTCACTGAACCCAGGAAACACAGGCACACGGGTGCTGAGTGGGTCCCAGTCGAGAGGCCCCGAGAACAAGGTGCCCAAGTACGGGCGAGCCGTTGCCAGCACGGTTTCCCATGGCAGGTCGTCGGGCACGCACACCCCACGCTCGGGCTCGTCAAACATCCACACAATGGCCGACATCACGCTCGAAGCCACTTGCAGTGTGGTGGCACTTTGCCCCGGCAATATGGCCCGCGCTTCATCGATGCTGAGTTGCGAACCTG
>JAURNB010000145.1 GCA_030830415.1 Acidimicrobiales bacterium
CGCCGTGCAACTCGACACCACCGAAACCTGCGTTATCGCAACGCACAGCTGCGGCAATGAAGTCTTCAATTACTTGTTCCACTTCTTCGGTAGTGAGTGCACGAGCTCCGGTTTCGGGGTCGTCTGATGCGCTCACGGGTCGCGTACCAATGAGATCTTGAGGCGACCGGTTGCCGGCATGGTGCAGTTGCACAAAGGCCAAACTGCCTGACTTTTTGATGTCTGAGGCCAGCGTCCGTAGCCCTGGCAGGTGTTCTTTTCCAAAACAGCCGAGTTGTCCGGGGAAACCCTGACCCACTTTTTGGACATGGGCGGCACATGTCATCGTGAGCCCGAAGCCACCTTCGGCACGCATGGCGAGCCATTTTTTTTCGTCGTCTGACAATGTGCCGTCGTCGTGACTTTGCTGATTGGTGAGCGGGGCAAGCATGAACCGATTCGGCATTGCTTTGCCGTGGAGGAAACTCACTTCATGAAAAAGACCCGATGCCTGATTACCCTTCGACAATCTCGGCCACCTGAATAACTGCAGAAATATTGGTGTAATTGGGCAAATCTGCCATTAAATCGGCCGTTACGGGCATTCCCATTGCGTTTTCAAATGCTGCGACCGTCGGAAAAACAAAATGTACTGCGGCTTCGTATGGGCCAGAAACACCCTTGTCGATCTGCGCACTCAGCGGGTTCCACCCCTTCACCGCCATCGGCACATGCACGGTGCGGTAGTAGTTGTGGTCAAAAGTTGACCCCTCGCCGGATGGGTACAAGACGCTTACTCTGATCATGGGTGAAAATGTACTACGAAAATTACCCCTACTTTTACGCCTCTTTTTACCTCGCACGTGCGAGGTATCCACGATCGGCGTGTTCGTTTGCAATACATTAAAAACCATGAAGAAGCGTGAACTCATCCAAGCCGTAGCCACCCATACCGATGTCGATAACAAGACAGCGGCCAAACTCGTAGAAGGCACCATTGACGTGATCCTCGCGAATGTCGCCAAGGGCGAGATCGTGAACATTTCAGGGTTCGCCAAATTTGCAAAAATCAAGCGTCCTGCTCGCATGGCGCGTAACCCAGCCACAGGTGAACAGATCAAAGTAAAGGCAAAGACCGTTGCAAAGATCACCGCACTCAAGGGCTTCAAAGACATCGCACTTGGCGTTGCTGCTGCACCAAAAGTGAACACAGTTCGCAAAGCTGCTCCAGCACCTGCAAAGAAAGCTCCTGCTAAAAAAGCACCAGCCAAAAAAGCTCCTGCTAAAAAGGCACCAGCCAAAAAAGCACCAGCTAAAAAAGTTGTAAAAAAGGCTGTTAAGAAAAAGTAATTTCCGTCTATAAAGCCGCGGGCATGCGTGTAATAACGCAAGCCCGCGGCTTTTTTATTTCTCTTTTTTCTTTTCGATATAACGCTCTGTGTGTTGCGTACCCAGCGGGTCTATTGCCCACGATGCACCTTCGCCCCACGTGTCGCCATAAATGAGTTCTTTCATCGGTGCGCGCCGCACTGGACCATGTTTACCTGCGGGCTTTCCCAGCGTGATGGTTGCAGAAATTGCGGTGCCTTGCGGAATCTCTAAAAGTTCACGCAACTCATTTTCAACAAAGCCGTGAAAGCCGGTGAGCACACCGCCATAACCCAGTGCCCGCGCTGCGAGCAACAAGTTTTGACATGCCGGGTACACCGATGCACCCTCTTCTGGGTTTGGTTCACGATGGCGCACTAAACACGCGAGCACTAACACAGGGACATTTGGCATGTTCGTTACGTACTCATCCATGGTGCGTGCCATGCGCGCCTTCGGTGAATCTTCACGCACTGCGCTGCCCGCGTTATACCCGTCGTTCACACTTTTTTGCGACCACAACATGCTTGCGCCTTTGGCAATAAGCTTCTTTACCTCAAGTGACTGTGGTGAATCGGTAAACACCATGAACCTGAATCCTTGACGATTCGAGCCACTTGGCGCACGCGTGGCAGCAAACATGATGTCGCGCAACGCATCTTCAGGAATTGATTCATTGGTGTAGCGCCGAATGGAACGCGTTGTCGCTAAACCTTCTAAGAGAGAAATGTTATGTAACGATCGTTCACTAGTCATTGATACCTACTTCGCTAAAAACTTTGAATGTCGTCGAGAATCTCGGCCACGCGAACCGACTGTTCTGGCGAAACGCACCAACCACTCTCACTCATTATCAACTGGCTGACATTATTGACCATCACCTCAAATGCATTGACTGGTGCAAAGTGATCTACTTCGCCATTCAGTAACAGCGTTGTGGCTTCATTCCACGACGAGAACGCTTCACCCTCGCCCATCTGCGCTCTTCCTAGTGACCCGCGCACTTCAAGTACTTGCGAGGCTGGCAATGCAAACGAACTAGTGGCTCGCACCGCGGTAGCTCCGTTCACCACTGCAGCAACTTCTGTGGTGAGGTCTATTCCTGTTTCACCAAGTTCCCTATGAACACCACCAAGAGCACACATATCAGCACCTCGGGTGAGTGCTGCCCAAGCGTGCACTTGGTAACACCCCACATCGAGAAGTGCACCGCCACCCATCTGCGGGTTAAGGCGGTAGTTGTTGGTCATGTCAGACATAAAAGTGAAACACGAAGTGATTGATTCAACATCTCCGAGCACACCACTTGTTGCCACTTCAACTAAGCGTTGAAAGCGCGGGTGCCACTGTGCCCAAACGGCCTCTACCAGCATCACGCCACATTCGTTAGCTGTTGCAAACATGGAGCGCACTTCTGTTGCATTGAGCCCGAGCGGTTTTTCACACAACACATGCTTGCCAGCACGTAACGACTTTTCTACCCATTCCAAGTGTTGGCTATTTGCCAGGCTGATATACACGCCTTGCACACGTGGGTCGGCAAGTAGATCTTCATAAGAACCATAAACATGCTCGGGCTCTAGTTGCGCAGAGCGCTCGGCATCGCGGCTGGCTACACCGAACAATGTTGCATATTCAGCAGCATGTACCGCGGGCGCCATTCCCCTACTTGCTACAAACCCCGCACCAAGAAAGCCCCAGCGCACTGTCATAGTTACAACTTACGCAATTGTGGCACCACAGGTAGCGCGTTACGCCGTGCCGACTCTTCAGCCGCCTGCATAATGGCCACCACATTGCGCGACTGCACTGCATTTACTTCCATTGGCGTTCCGTTGTTGAGATATTCAACTATGGAGCGATGAAAAGCCAATGTGTCGGGTTCTGCTACAGCAACTTCGCGCACCGTTCCATCTTCGTGATGCACGGTGAGTAGCGCTGGCAGGTCGGCAACTGCTGGTTCACCTGCGGGGTTCCAATTGCCTACCAAGGAACCTTTAGTGCCAAGAACATAAAACTTTGGCTTGCGTGCCGCAGCAAGGTCGGAGTGCACAAATGTTGCTTGCTTGCCACTGGCAAAGGTGACCGTTACGTGTGCGTGGTCGGCGTTAGTTGCGTGCGTCCACACACGCTTGTGGTTTTGACCACTTACGTGGTCTACATCGTCGGGAATGATGTTGAGAATTTGATCGAGGAAGTGACTTCCCCAGTCGAAAATTGCACCGCCTGAAACTTCAGCATTTGAATGCCAATAGTCGCACGGACGCGAATACCCGCCCACAAAACTGTCGTAGTGATAGACCTCGCCAATTTCACCCGAGCGAATTACTTCACGCATTGCTACAAAGTCGGCGTCGTACCTTCTGTTCTGATACACCACCATCAACAACTTCTTCGCTGCCGCAATTTCCATGAGCTCATCGCATTCCGAGGCCAACAAAGCCATCGGCTTTTCCAGCACCACATGAATTCCACGCGACAATGCTTCCTTCGCCCAGGCGTAATGACTGTTCGGCGGGGTTGAAACCACAACGAGATCGATCAGACCCGAATCCAACATTGCAGTGGCGTCGCTGAAAGGCGCCGCAGTGGGGGCGAGTTCTAATGCTGCCGTCACCCGCTCGGGGTTCATATCGCATACCGCCGTGAGCTCGAGACCCGTTGTTCCCTGTACCGCCACATTGTGCTCGTGACCAATTGCTCCGTAGGCAAGAAGCCCGACCCGAATGTTGTTTTTCACCTAGGCGACATTAGCCACCCATATCGGAGTTCTACTGCTTCAGATCGTAAAAGGGTTACCCCTTTTTCATGATTTCCTTTAAAAGCACCACCGATTTTTCGCTCAACGGGTCGTGCGGGAAATACCGAGCAACTATTTTTACCGCTTCGCTGTACTTACTGATTTTCAGATGCCCGAGAAGCACCTCAATGTCGTCTGCATCACGAAGCGCCCGAGCCGCTCTCACCTTCATTGCCAGTAAATGTTCAGGTGGCGTTACCGATACCCGCAACGATGGCCTATCGAAAACCGGTGTTCCCTTACCCGCTTTTCCCGACATGTAACTTGAGGCCTTGTTGTTTAACCACGACTTCGGCAAACCCAATTTCTTTGCTACTACCCAAGCTGCTTCGCATACCTCTGTATCGGGCGCAAATATTGCATCAACATCCCGCGTTGCTAAACGTGAATGAAAAGCCAGCACCATTGCCGCACCACCAAAAACGTGCACTTCACCCACAACTCCACGTTTGGCACATTGTTCAGCCAGCAATTCAAAAGCCTGGTGTAATTTTTCGTGGCTGAGCAGTATTTCATTCACGTATTTACGCACCCTCAAGATCGTGGCGATCAATCATGACGCCACGACGCCGCAAAGCTGCAGGGCTATGCACAAGTGCCTGTGCCCGGCCTGCAGCAAGTGAACTGACCCACCAAGCACTTTTGAGTGTTCGCGCATCGCTGTTGACCCACTGTGGAGGCACTTCTCCACCGAGCACACATAGGTCTTCCGCGATACCAGCGAGCAGTGCATCGAAGCGCATATCGCCAGTTGATTTTGGTTCTGCAGAAACCAACACATTGACTGGCGCTGTGTCTTCTTGTGCTCCACGCATAAATTCAAAGACATAGCGCAATTTCTTCTTGTCGTCGTTCGCGGGTGATTGAGCAATATCGAGCGCAAGATCGGCAATGCGATAGACAGAAGAATCGGGCAATACCGAAAGTGACAACTGATGCCCAGTGGCTGCAAGCAAACGCTGCAACACCGGCAATGAAGGTTCGCGATTACCTGCTTCATAGGTAGCAATTGCCGACTGGCTCGTTTTTGCCAACTGCGCCACAGCGCTTTGGCTCATGCCCGCCTGCAAGCGGGCGGTACGCAACAGTTCTGCGGCAGTGGTTGAACTCATATACCCGATTGTATATATAGCATGTGACATAAAAGGCCAGTAAGTGGCTCCAGCCGGGAACCTCTCACTGACCTCGGGGCAAGCCTACCGACGCATTTTCACCAGAGGCATGAAATGGCTACTCTTGGGTAACAAGTACAGGGGGCCACATGTCCGATTCAGATCGACCAAAACACACCTACGGAAAAATCAACAAGGAGTATGGCTTCTCTCTTGCCACTTGCCCGCCTGAAAAAGACGGCCCCATCTACATGGTGAACCTCATGAAGTATCACGAGGTCGCCCAGTACGACAGTTCCGACACCGAAGCTGCACCTATTAGCGGTCGAGAAGCCGACGACAAATACAACCCTGCATCGGTGCTCAATAAAATTGGCGCCGACATGGTCTTCATTGGCGAGGTCACCGGAAACTTCTTGGGCAGTGAAGATTGGGACCGCATTGCTGTGGTTCGCTATGCAACACGCAAGTCATTTATTGACATGCAAGCGCGTAAAGACTTTAGCGAGAAGCACGTGCACAAAAATGCGGGCA
>JAURNB010000146.1 GCA_030830415.1 Acidimicrobiales bacterium
AGAAGCGCTTCCTTCACTTCCGAAGTCCACATGACGCCAGATGAGGCAATCATTTTCAAACTGCTCGCGTCGTAGGGAGTTCCTTTTGCCGTTGCTTCATCGAGTGCGCGAATCATGGGTTTTACAAATGAGTCGCCAACAACAACGGCAAGGGTTGCCTTCTTTTCTTGCACAACTTGGAACATTTCGTGAGCGTCAAAGCTGCGCTTTTGCAGCGTAATGACGTGCGCACCTCCAGATTGCGGCATCATCGCGCCAATCCACATTCCGGTGCCGTGCATGATGGGGCAGCCAGGAATAGTGATGGGCCGAATGCCACTTGCGTGTGCATCGCGAACAGTTGTGCCCAATTGAGAAATGTCGGCAGGCGGGGTCATGCCAATAAAAGCCAAACCACCATTCACGAATCCTTCCACCAAAGAACCCATTTGGTACATCACGCCTTTTGGCATGCCTGTGGTTCCGCCGGTGTAGAGCATGTAGATGTCGTCTTCATCACGTGTAATTCGTGGCATGGGGTCGTAGTCGGCAAGAAGAGTGTTGTAAGGAATTGCTGTGACAACGTGGTGCTCGCCGTCGTCGCTTACCTCTACCAGTAATTTTAATTTGGGAAGTCGGTCAACAACGCGGGCTACACGATCTCCGAGTGAAGAGTGGAAAAAGAGTGCTTCTGCATCGCTGTTGTCGAGCAGGTAGAGCAACTCTTCATCGAGGTAGCGATAGTTCACATTGACAGGCACGCCGCGAAATTTAAATGTGGCAAATTGTGCTTCTAAGTATTCATTCGAGTTGTAGAGGTACAGCCCGACTTTGCTTTGTGGCTGGAGCCCAGCATCAACGAGAGCACTTGCAAGTCGTGAGGCGCGTTGTTCGTATTCACTCCAGGTGCGCGTCACCGTTCCTTGGGTAACGGCAGGCGAGTCTCCAATGGAGTCGGCAATAGATTCCCAGATGGTTGCAAACTGTTTTTCCATAACAGGAATCTAGTTGACTTTTGTCACAACCTTAAATTGCGGGTGAGAAAAACTCTTGATGCGTTCAAGAATGTGATCCATGCTGTGGAGATTTTTTGTTGTAGAAAACAAATGACGTACCAGGAGTCCTTTGGCCGCTTTTGCATCGTGTCCACCTGCTTTCCCGTTCAATTTTGTGACGAGATCGACGGCAACATAACCCTTTAATTGTGAAGGGTCGGGAAGAAATATTCCGCGATGGTCTTGTGGCAACACGTCAACAACAATGTGGCCAGCACAGAAGTTGTTGACTGCTGTTGAAACGGGCTCTCGCCACAACTTCGACATTGTTTGCACAGGTAAATGATCGACACCGAGACGGGCACTCATTTTCAATTTGTAGTCGGGGGTGGGATCGGTGCCAAGGACAGCACCGAGAAGACCGCTCACGACCACGATGTGATCACGAGCAAAACTGTGTTGCGCAGCTGTCAGTGTGGGGAGGTCGAGATGGCTCCACACCACCCCGGAGTATCGCTCGCAGGCAACAAGGGTGGGTGAGCCAACAAGAGATGAGTTTGCCGCCTGCGCACGTGCAAGGTGTTTGCCCGATACTCCAAGAAGTGTTGCCGAGCCACCGCCTGCGTCGCAAAGAGCAGCTGCAAGTGTTTTGCGATGCGCCCCAAGTGCCTTGCCGAATGCCCCCTGGGTGGGTGACCATTTGGTACGAGGTTGACCGCCATCTTCCTTGCCTTCTGAAGGGGGAAGGAGTACAAACATGTTGATTTGTGCGGGCATAAGACTTTTTGCTCTCGTTTGTGGCATGGAATGTGACTTACCTACCGTGGGGTAATACGATGAGCGTGGTCCTGACGGTAGGAGACATGTTGTGAAAGTACAGGTAGATCAATCGAAGTGCCAAGGGCACAACCGATGCTATGCCATTGCCCCCGAACTTTTTGATGTTGATGACTTGGGGAATGCTTTCGCAATTGGCGATGGGGTTGTTGAGCCACACCTCGCCGATAAAGCACGCCTCGCCGTCGCAAACTGTCCTGAATACGCCATCAGCATCGTTGAGGAGTAGAGAGTTTTATGACAACACTTGATGAAAAATCCATTTATGGTCCTGTTACCAACTGGCAAACCGACTTCGATCATGCCGACCCTTCGTACAACGAAAATGCTCACGCCATTTGGAACGACCTCCGAGGTACTTGCCCGGTCGCTCATACCGAGCGCTATGGCGGCACTTGGCTGCCAGTCACACACGACCTTGTGCATGAAATTGCCTATGACACGGAACACTTTTCTAGTCGGGGTGTAGTAGTCGCCACCGTCAAGCCAAGCGACCTGCCCGATGCCATTCCCGCACCTATTGGCGGCGCACCCCCAATTACGTCCGACCCACCATTTCACCAAGATGCTCGCCGCATTTTATTGCCAGCTTTTTCTCCAAAAACGATCGATCTGTGGGAACCAGAAATTCGCTTATTGTGTCGCGAACTCATTGCCGACATGAAAGCAGCCGATGTGGTCGATGCTGCAACGCAATTTGCACAGCACATTCCGGTCAATGTCATTGCTCGTATGTTGGGTTTCCCGCCAGAAGACGGCGAGAAATTCCGTGGTTTCGTACACGATGTTTTAGAAGCCATCAACTTGGAGCCTGGGAAACGTGCAGAAGCTTTCATGGCGCTCGATGCTTACATTGCAAAGCAAGTGCAAGACCATATCGATAACCCCCGTGACGACCTGACGAATTTTTTGTTGAATGCAAAAATTTATGATCAGCCACTCAGCCTTCAACATGTTGGCGGCAGCATCATCTTGCTGCTCATTGCTGGTATCGACACCACCTGGAGTGCAATTGGTTCAAGCTTGTGGCACTTAGCAACAAACCCTGTCGATCGTCGTCGTTTGGTCGATAACCCTGCACTGATGCCAACAGCCATTGAAGAGTTTCTTCGCGCATATGCCCCGGTCACCATGGCACGTGTTGTGAAAGATGACTACAACTTCCACGGAAATGAAATGAAGCAGAACGACTGGGTACTTTTGCCATTCCCTGCTGCGAATCGCGATCCAAAAGAATTCGAGAATGCCGACCAGGTGCTCATCGACCGCGAGGTGAATCGTCACGCTGCATTTGGGCTTGGCATTC
>JAURNB010000147.1 GCA_030830415.1 Acidimicrobiales bacterium
CAATAACGCCTTGTGCTGCGAAGTGTGCAGCTTGTTGGCTTGAACCGCACTGGCGGTCGATGGTGGTGCCAGGAATGGTGTCGGGCCAGCCAGCTGCAAGAACTGCGTTGCGGCCGATGTTGACACCCTGCTCGCCCACTTGCATGACGCAACCCATGATGACGTCGTCGATCACTGCTGGGTCGATGCCGGTGCGGCTGATGAGAGCTTTCAATGTTTCGGCGGCCAGGTCTACTGGGTGCCAGTTTTGCAATTTGCCATTGCGCTTGCCGAGTGGCGTACGAATTGCGTCAACAATTACTGCGGTTGTCACGATGATTCCTCCAACTAAATTTTCCCCGAAATGCTCAAAGTGAGCCTCGTTAGCCTAGCCCTCAAGCACCTTGCCGAACACACGGTGCATGGCAATGACGTCGGTTTCTGTGAGGTGGTTTGTGAAAACCCGTTTCACCAGGCGGTAATAGACCACGCTGGCGGTGCGCCAATCGTCACGGCCAATCTGGGTCAGGGTCACCGTCACCGCCCGGCCGTCTTCTTCATTGAGTTTCTCCCGGGCCACCAGCTCGGCGTCTTCCATGTTGTCGAGCTGGCGCGATAGCGACGAAGGGTGCACCATCACTTTTTCGGCGAGTTCCATAAACCGCATCCGCCCGCCGGCGGCATGGAGCGCCTCCATCACCTCAAACCAGGGAAGGGGCAGATTGCACTCTTCTTGCAAGGCGCGGGTGAGCATGCGCTCGAGGGCGCCATAAGAAATGAGGAACTCGCGCCACACTTCCAAACGGTCGGGGTCGGGAGCAGACATGTTTACTTTTTCAATATCAGTTCGTCGGTGTTTGGGTTAAAGGTACGGCTGAGTTCAGCAACAGTGGTGAGGAAATAATTGCGCACGTTGCCATTCACTTCGGCGAGTTCCATTGTGGGTGCTGTTGCACCATGCATTTGCATGTTGGGAGTTTCGTAATAGCGAAAGCGACCAGTGGGGCCAAGCTCGCCAGCAGTAATGAGCGACCAGCCCAGTTGTGCAACTTGTTGTTCGGCAATATTCATGTCGTCGGGCCAGTACGCAATGTGATGCAAGCCGCCTTGGCCGTTTGTTGCTTCTAAAAATTCGTTGTAAGTAGAAGGCGTGTCGTTGTGTTGTTCAATAATTTCTATTTGCATTGCGCCCATGTGAGCGAGTGCAAAAGAAAACTCAAGCGTGCCACGTGTACCGCGGTGGCTGAAGTTGCTAATGGTGGGGCGTTCCACCACACGCCATGGCCCAACGCCAAGCGACTGCGCCCAGTGTGCAATGTGCTGGTGAAATGTTCCGCGCGGCACAACATAAGCGACCTGGCGTGCTTCGCCAAAGAGTTGCAGGGCTGTTGTGGGTTCAGCTGGAGTGCTCACGATGCGAGTCCTGCGTAATGCTCGAGTGCTGCTTCCCATGGAGTGTGCACTTCAAGCAACTTGCGCGAGGGCATCACCACTTTTGGCATCGAAACACCAAGCACGCCAACTAGTCGGCCGGCACGCATGTACGCCGCAGCAAATTTTCCTTCGTCAACACTGCCGGCGACCACACGAATTTCTTCTGCATCGGTGGAACGCCCAAGAAATTGAATGCGCGATGTGAATTGGTCGCTCCAGAAAAAAGGAACCGCACTGTATGGAACAAGTGGCGTGTTGTTGATGTGCGCCAATGCATTGCGTGCCGCGTGTGCACCTTGTTCTGCTGCTGTGGTCCAATGCTCAACACGCATGGTGGGTTCGAGGTCGCTGTACAAACCATTGACCCAACGCGCTACGTCGCCTGCGGCAAACACGCCTGGTGCTGCTTGTAAATGTGCATCGCACACCACTCCGTCGTTCACGGTGAGACCACTTCCTTCGAGCCACTGCGTTGCAGGAGCAACACCAATACCTACCAACACGACGTCGGCCGGAACAACACTTTCGCCACTGGCATCGGAAATACGCACGCCAGTAACGCTGCCGGCAAGTGTTTCAATGCCTTGCACTCGCACGGTGCAACGAATGTCCACACCTTGTGTTGCATGAATCGCAGTTGCGGCAGTGCCCATCTCTTCGCCGAGCCCACGAATAAGAGGTGCGGGCAAACCTTCAAGAACGGTGACCGTGCAACCACGTGCCACTGCAGTTGCTGCTGCTTCTAAACCAATAAAGCCAGCGCCAATGACCACGAGTTTTTTGCCGGGCTGCAGTTCTTCACGAAGACCTTGTGCATCATTCAACGTGCGCAATTGATGAATGCCGCGTGCTTGTGGTTGTTGTGGCAACTCGCGCGCAATGCCACCGGTTGCAATGATGCATGCGTCGAAGTGCACAACCGACGACGTACTGAGTGTGAGTTCACGAGCAGCAATGTTCAGTGCAGTAGCGCTGGTGTTATTTAGCCAGTGTGCACTTAACGATTCAATATCACTTGTCTTGCGCAACTGAATACGCTCGGCTTCCCATTCGCCACTCAAAAACTTCTTCGATAGTGGTGGCCTGTCGTATGGCGCTGTATCTTCTGCATTCACCACAGTGATATCGCCATCGAAACCACCGGTGCGCAGTGTTTCCACTGCACGTAAACCCGCTAACGAACCGCCTACCACTGCAATGTGTGCCACATGACAACTCTAGAACCTTTCCGGCTGTAGACGAATCTTGAGCCTGTGTCGTAAAGTAACCCCGTGAATGTCAACCAAGAGTCGCTGAACGCCATGCCCGATGCAGCTCAGGCAATTTTGCAAGCAGCCAAAGACATCATCAACGAATCTGGTGAGAATGCGTTGCGTGTTACTGAAGTAGCCGAACGTGCCGGTGTTGCCGTGGGTTTGCTCTATCACTACTTCAAAGACCGCAAGGCGCTCATCACGGCCGTACGCGAGTATCAATTTTTGGCGCGCATCACGGC
>JAURNB010000017.1 GCA_030830415.1 Acidimicrobiales bacterium
GACCGTTGTGTCACCCCATGCGGCCAAAAGTTCTGGGTCGGTGTAGTCGGCCCAGCTGTAAAGGTTCATACGCCGCTCGACCAATGTTGATGCAGTTGGTCCTGTGCTGCCGTAATAGTTGTACACCTTGTCGCCGCAACTTGCGAGCGCTGCAGCAGCAGCTGTTGCACCAATTGCACTCAGGAATTTACGGCGAGACATTGCTGCTTGGAGCCGCTCGTTAATGCCTTCGGCTACCGATTCATGGGCAAGAATTCTGATGGGTTCACGATCTTTTGACATGCTTAAATACTAGTTCACACAGATCTGTTACTCAACAAATATGGTGTCTATTTGGTCAGCCATCAACCACATCCAAAGTTGTCTGGACATCACAAACGACAGGGTTGCTGCCAGCAAAATGACCGCTAACAACAACCCTGTTTGTTCATGTATTTTCTCGAGTGAAAATCTCTTATCTCAAACCAAAGTAATAACCATTCAGGTTGACCCAGATATTTCCAGGGTTGGTATTGAATCCAATACCAGCGTTGATCCACCGATACCGACCACCCCAACCACAAGACATGTACCAAATCTTCCACCATGTGCCGAACCAGGTTCGGTACCAATAGTAATCCCACCAGCAACTTGGCCAACTGGCGTCTAGGTAGGCAGATCCACTCACAGAGACGGACACGAATGGCGCCCAACTTGTGATGGTGATTGATGAGGACCAAGACGCACCGAACCAGAACTGTGCGATACCAGCGTAAACATAGGTGCTCCAACTCCCTGATCCAGCTGATGCTGTGAATTGGAATGAACCATTTGCGTTGATGTACCCGTACACGCGGAAGTTGATGCCCGTTCCCGGCATAGTGAGATAGGCATCTATAGTCATGTTGTTGTTGCTGATGTACAAATACCCATACGCACCCACAACACGCAAGTTCATATAAACATAAATTGATGCGTTGAATGAACCGTTAGCACCTACCCACATCGCACCTGAACCAGAGACGATGCCCCCAACGTTGACAGACACATCGACGTACATACCCGACTGACCAGGTTCGTTCGAGATACGGAAGCTTCCGCTACCAGCAACTCCTGCAGCATTGAGCGCTGCTGAACCTCTCATCGTAAAGCGTGTTTGGCTCCCACTCTTGTAGAAGTTTCCACTGAACCCAACGTTCACTGCACCCATCACAGTGATATTGGAACTCATGGAGAAGCTCCAGTTGGATCCGCTCTTGGATCCACTCACACTCACTGATGCACCAAATGCCACCAAGCTCAAACTTCCCGAACCCGTGAACGAGAAGTTTCCAGCAGTATCAAAGGAACCTCCTACGTAAACGGTTCCACCAACATCGCCCGAGCCGATGGCGAACGATGCATCGAATTTCCCGTAGACCACGCCTTGAGCTCGCCCAATAGCGACGTTGCCAGCGGCTCCAAAGCCACCGAGGTTCATGCCAATGTTGGTAGCCGCGAAACGGAAGTCACCAGCTGCAGCAGTAACCGATTGGCCTGCACTGTTGATGACGTTGACACCTGCCCCCGCCTGCCATACCACCTGGCCACTAACTTGAGCTGAGAAGACTCCATCAACATTTACGGTTCCCACAATGGATGCTTGGTTACCGTCGATACGACCCGTCGCGGTTCCGAGGGCGTAACCCGCCACCGAGGCAGTCGCGTTAAAGGCAATCGTTGGGGCAGCACCCTTTGTGTAGGCGATGTTGAATGTTCCATCGAGAGTGACCGAGTTTGCAATTGTCCGTCTTGTTGTCAAGCTCGCAGAGAGTGACTGCAATTGATAGTTGGCCATTTGCATATTGAGCGCAACCTTGCTCGGCGCACCCAGAATATTGAAGTCACCCGAGGCCACGATGTTGGCAACACCTCTCAATGGCTTCAAATTGATGGTGAGTTGTGCACTGTTCACTTCAAGTAGTGAAGGAACAATAACGAGTTGGCTAATTGAACCGGTCATGTCGAGGAATGGCCCGTCAGTGAGGTTCGCTCCTGCTTTACCACTCACCGCCACCTTGGTATTGCCGATAGTGACACCACCTGCAAATGAGATGAAGTTCTCTGTTGGCGAGACTTTGATACCCATGCGGGTCTCGTCAATTTTTACTGCTCCAACGTTGAAAGAGCCAACGGACATGTCGGCAACAAGTGAGAACGGACTTGAACTGATGCGAGCATTCACCGACACATTGGTTCCGAAAACGGTTCCAACAAAGCCGGCAGAGACACCTGGTTCTACTAATACGTTGCCTACCGTGCACCCAATTGGAGCAATGGTGATGTTCATATACGTTGACGTGAGTGCACCTCCAGCAATACTTGCAACCTTGGCAGTACCAGCAGAGATGGTCTTTTTGTCAGCGCCCAATGTTCCGGCCTGCAATTGGAAGCATGGCTTAGAAACATCGATGTTTGCAACAAGGCGAACTGCGACTCCCGCATCCATGTTTAAGAGCGAACGCCATGACGACGGCAACTGCGCTGTTGCGGCAATGCCGAGGCTCGGCAAAGGCATTGGTGCAGTGAGAGTGATACCGACTTGGATGGCAGCTTCAGTAAGTGTGAGTTCACTAATACCAAATGCATTTGTCCATGCAAATGGCTTGCCCGTTTTCTGATCGGTTCCAAGGCTCATACTCAAACTGATACTTGTGGGAGTGACTGTTCCACGCATCTCAAGTGGAATAGGTGTTTCATTTGCTGCACCCGTGAGCATTTCGGCTTGGCCGATCAAACTCATCGATGGTGTTGGCAAACCACTCACTTCAAAACCAAGTGCAGTGAAGCGCATTGAAGAGCCACCCGACTTGTACATGAACCAGTCATTAGGCGTTGGCAGCATGATCTTCATTGCTGGCAACTTGCCACCCGCTAGGTCTTTGAGCGGAATAGTGATGGGCACATTGGTCAAGTTCGGTTGCTTCAACATCTCGCGCAACCAACTTGGAACATTGAAACTGGCAATGAGCACTGGTGTTGCTTTAGCGATATTGAGTTTCCCTAAATCTTCAGCTCCCGCCAAGACAACACCCGTTGCGTCGTACGATGACAGCGCGAAAGAAGCCTTCGATAACGTCATTCCCGGTACGGGAGTCCAATCTTTCATTCCCGCTGTAATGAGAACGCCCTTTGAGCTAAACGCAGCGCCCATGCTCAAGGTAGTACCTAACAAATTCGAGCTACCCGATACCCCAGCTGTCACGCCAGCGGCTTTTGTAAATGCAAGCGAGAAGCCTGGTTTAGTGATGGTGACACCAGACGCAAGGTTGATATCTGCAGTGAAGGTTGCGCTCAGACTTGCTTCGCCCTTATTGAAACTGCCCTTCACTTCAGTAGGCCCTGTGAATCCATTTCCAAGATCAACAAAGAGTTTTCCTTGTGCTCCGAAACCAATGTCACAAGGTGTGCCGATGTTGCAGGTTGCGTTAATGAGAACGCCAGGTTCAGTGATTTTCAGGCCAGGGAATGGCACATAGTCAGTGCTGGACTTAAAGCCGATACTCATCGTTTTTACATTGTCCTTGCGGACCACGGTTCCCGTCACGCCCTTTAACGGAATGGAGAAGCCACTAAATGGCGTCCATGATGCCGTTGAGTTTTCAGGCGTTGCAACCACAAATTCGTAATTCGTTGCACTTGTGTAGTTCAAGGTAAATGGCATCACGAGTGGACCAGTATCGGTAGCCACCGACAGTTGCCCACTACCCTTCACCGGACCAGTCGTTGTACCACCCATGCGGATATCTAAACGATCAATCATGACGCCCTTGATTACCTCAACAGGCGAGACGACCTTTGCAACAAGGGCATACTCCCAAGGCTTTGAACTTGCAGGCCGTGAAATGGATCCGTCAATCTCAACTTTGTCTGTCTTAAATGCTGCCGTCATGCTCAATGCACCCGTGGCAAAAGTCCATGAACCGGAAATAGAAACGGGTCCGAATGTTGCAGTACCCGTCACTTCTTTGATCATCTCTGGCATCGGAAGCGAGAAGCTCAGACGTGGCACGTTGAGACCAAGATTAATTGAAGGCAAATTGAGGTTCGGCAAACTTGGCGACCAGTTAATGGAAGGAATGCTGATTGATGGAGCCTTCAACATCCAAGCAAACTTGCCAATATCGAAGTCGTAGTCAAAGCCTGGCAATTTGAACTTCGGAAATACACATTCCATCAAAACACCAGCACCGAAGGTCACTTCGCAAGTTGTTTTTGTACCAAACAGTTCTACTGTTCCCGACAATTTTGCCGTAACAGAAGGTTGAGTCGTCTTAGTTGGTGTTGTGGCTGCTGATGTACCAGTTGCAGGAGCTTTCACTGCAGGAGGAACCGTGAGCACAATGGTCGGTGAGGTCAACTTGACATCGGGTGAAAAGACCATGTCTGAGAACTTGGCAGTGAAGACAAATACACCAGCACTGTCGAGGTTTGCTTCAACTGCAATGCTGCTTAACGAGTCGATACCAATATCGAACCCGAGAGTTCCTTTCACGTTGAATGTTGTTATGCACTTGGCACCTGTTGCACAATTAAATGCAGCGTTAGCAGTCACTTTTTGTATGGTGATTCCAGAGACTGGATTCCACACAACTGCCGACGACATATCCATCAGCAAACTGGTTCCCGTTGCATTACGAGTGAACGAACCATTGACTTCGCCAAGAACGAGCGGGCCACCACCACCCACTTCAAACGATGAACTGGTTGCCCCAACCGACAGCGTCACCGCATAGTCAGTTGAAGATTTAATAGCAAAGGTTCCCTTGACAGTGAGCACGGTTCCACCTGGAACAGTGATGCCTACAGCTCCGTTTCCACTCAGTGATGGCTTGCCACCGGGAACTGTGTTACCAAAAGTGAACGCGAAGTCTGAGAGTTGAACAACACTATTCAACTCAATGGGACGCTTCACTTTTCCAGTGAGGTTGTACAAATAGCTCTTTGAAAGATCAGTCTTATCGCCACCAGCTTTATTGCTAATGGTTCCGCTCAATTCAAAGACAGGGTCAGAGAACAACGCAGCAAGAGAGAACTCGCCATTTGAGAAGTTCACTTCACCTTGAACAGCTAAGTCGCTCACTTCTCCACTAGCGCCCGTGAACTCTTTCAACGCAGCGGGCATCGCTATTGCAACTATTAAGCGAGGCACTTTGGCTGAAAGTGGTACCGCCTTGAAGGTAGGCAACGAAGGCACCTTTGGCGTGAAGCTAGAGAGATCACGTAATGACCACACAAGTTGACCTGCTTTTAGAACAGGCCCATCGGCGCCAAAAGCTGCCAAATCTTTTACATCAGCGCTGAGCAACACGTTTTCTTTGCTGAACGTTGCAGAGGCACTTACCTTTGTGCCAAATACATTCATCGAGCCCGTCATGGTGATGGACGTTGTTTGGTCTGCAGCACCCACTTTGGTGGCCTGAATAGCAAGTGAAGCTTCCGAGAGTTCTAAGCCTGCTGCAACTTCAATTGAAGCAACTTTTGCTGTGAAAGAAGCCGACTTAGCAGCAGTGTCGAAACTACCTTCAAGGCTTCCCGAACCGACTGTAGAACCTAAGGTGATTTCTGCCGTTGAACTGAGTTTCATTGCCAACGCACACGCTGCATCGGCAGCGCATTTGGCAGTGACCTCAATTGATGGCGACTTAATTTCAAGACCAGTCATTGGAGTTGAGTTACCTCCTACAACCTTGATGGCAATATCGCGCGCACCATTTACATTTGCATAAGAGCCAGATGCACTCTTCAAAGGAATTACTACATCTTTTGCGGCAGTCCATGACCCATTGGGCGTTGCTGCCGTCACCTTCAAAGAGTGATTCTTCTCATCGGTGTACGACAGTTCGGTCGTGAGTTCAAGCGCTGAAGGCGCCGTTCCAATGGTGACAGTACCTGAGCCAGTAACAACTCCTGTTTCGTTGCGCGAAGCCGACAATGCATTCAACACGAAACCTGGGGTCAAAGTGATTGGACCCTTGAGCGAACCTGAGAGGTTGACTAATACTTTTTTAGCGGTATCGGTTTTGGTGACCTTGCCTGTGAAATCGACGACGACGCCAAACAAGTTGACTGCATTAGTCATTGAACCTTCAAGAGCAAAAGTGCCGTTGGTAGAAATTGCACCAAATACACGAGCTGTTGGCGTTTTGCCATCCACGGCTGCACTCGTTGCCTCCGCATCGAGCGATACCGCTTTTGTGCCCTCGGCATTGATACTGAATCGAAGTGCCGACGACGCCGTATAACCAGCCGGCAACTTCAAGAATGGCATTGATGTGGCGATTATTTCACCTTCAAAAGCTCCAATAGATGCACCTGCACGAGAGAACGGAATGAACAAGCCCACAGCATCAGTTGTTGCTATTGCAAACTGCGGAGAACCCCAGTCTTCTGGTGCGGTAAAGCGTGCGGTACGAATGGTGAGGCCCGCTGCCGATACTGAGCCAGATGCTCCAGAAACAGTGAGGTAGTTGCCAAGCGAGAATGTTGCATCTGCGAACGTAACTTTTGAAGCCGCTGTACATGTAGAGCTCGACACAGCAAATGCAGTGAGATCCAAACCACTAATGCCAATGGCATCAATGGTTGCCTGCAAGCCAGTTGTAGATTTACTTGATGCTGCAGCTACGAAATCACAAAGCGGAGCAGGTGCTCCACTTGGTACAAGCTGTAATACCACTAGGTCAGATGCTTTTGCGCCAGACGCATCGGTTGCCGTCACCAACAAGGTGGCAGAGCCCGACACACCTGTGGCAGCAACCGTGACGGCTGGAGACGTTTCATTGGACAATGTAAGAGGAGTGCCCGATACTTGGCTCCAAGCATAAGTAATTGCCCCTGCGCCAGTAGCAGTTGCATTCAATGTGAATGCACTTGCAGTGTCGACGACAATTGGACCATCACCTTCGGTGATAGCGGCAGCAACAGCAGCATTACCGCCAGTGCCAACAAGAACAGTAATGATCTCAGAAGCTTTCACTCCACGCGAGTCGGTTGCTTCAATGCGCAACGAAATAGTGGTGTTTGCTGCAGGTGCAGTGAACGCCAAAGTTGCTGTATTTGTCACCGCAGACGCGATGGCCGACGGGTTCGGACCAGAAGCCTGTGACCATGCGTAAGTTATTGCACCGACACCAGTAGCAGTGGCGGTTAGCGAGACCGCTCCACTTTGGGCGACAGTGACCCTGGTACCGCCAAATACGTTTCCGTTAATAGACACTCCGGTATCGGAAGAAGTAGTGAAAGTGGCATCACCGGTTCCCGAGGTTGGAGCAGTTGCACTGAGGGCACGGGTCGAACCAACTGATTGCATTGGAACGCGATGTAAAACAGATGAACCGCCTCCGCTTGCCGACTCTCCAGTTGGACCCTCAACAGTTGTGAGAGGAACGACAACAAGTGAAGTACGCACAGTTGATGAGGCTCCGCCTTCGGTTGCAGTGACGTCGAACAACAAAGTTGTATCTGTTGTCACTTTTGGCGTAATGAGAGAAGCTGTTGGCCCAGTTGATGGAGAATTTTCAAACCATTGTGCAATCGGCGTAACTGTTTTACATTCGCCATTTGACGCTTTCACTTCATCTGCAGTGGTGCACAGTTGCTTCCATGAATAGACAGCACCATCGCCATTGCCTTCAGTGGACAACAAAATTGTTGAAGGAACTCGATTGCCTTTGACGTCAACGAGTTGGTCAACAATAGTTTTTGGACCCTTCACTGTGAACGCAAGAGCTGGGCGCAACGCAACAGGCAACTTTGATGCACGACCGGCAGCAATATTGCGAGCCGTTGCTACAAGCGATGCAGCCTGCAAATTGAGAGTTGAAGACTTTTTATTTGTCGAAGCATAATTAATGCTGATCGATGGTGAATCGGCTCCAGCCTTGAGTGCAGCACTACGTGAACAAATGGTAAAGCCGGCAGCAAGTGCACTTGCTAAACGAGCACACTTCCATGATTCACCTTTGATGCCCGTGATACGACCGTCTTTGATACCTGGCACCACGAGGAACTGTGCTGAAGCATCGGCGTTACCGCTGTTTTTAATGTTCAGTGTTGCCACAGCATCACCACCTGGGCGAGGCCCAGCTGGAGCGATGAACGAAGGAACCAGGTCGGCAGCAAATTCGGTGATTGCAACCGTCATGCCAAAGCGAGCAACAGGTGCTTGCTTAATAGCAACCAGCGTTGCGAATACTGGCCATTCCGGCGAACCAACTTTTGCTTTCTCCGAGGCGCGAACCGTGAGGTTTAACACCGGTGTCGCAGCATCTGGCGCGATAGCTGAGGCCACCTTGATTTCACAACGAACAGCTGGGCCAGCTTTTTTCGATGCAACGGTTGGCGCTGAAGAACTTGGAGTAACAGTTGTTGAACTGTTCAATGCTGCAGTCACTTTCCCTGCTTCAACAGGCATGTCGACTTTTGGCATGGTTCCGCTACCCGTAACGCACACCCATTTTCCGGCTGCTGCAGTATTGATTTTCTGGCTGTCGAGAGTTGAACTGTAAGCACCCGTTGAAGCGAATGCCGCACCACTAAAGATTGCGGTGTCATCAACAAACTGCTCAAAGCGAACGATGGAACCAGCTTCTAAGGCCTTGCTGCCTTGGTTCTTTACGCTAAATGCATAACTTGAGTCTTTTCCGATGAGAACCTTGGTCGCAGAACCATCAGAGACCGCTTGCACTGCACCCTTTTCATTTGGGCGCGTGAACACAAGTGCAGGCATCGGAGTGGCTTGTGGCTGCACAATAAGATCTTGAGAAGCGCTGTTGCCTTCTTTGTACTTCTTAGCTTCGTTTGCTGCGGAAATAACAGCCTCGGTGGGGAAAACTCCTGCTTCAGTTGACTCCGAAGCAGCGACCACAAAGCCAATAGTCTCTGACGCTCCGGGCTCCATTTCTGACTTCACACAGTCTTGTGTTGTGGCACCCTCGCCTGCTGCAGCGTTGGCGTCAATTGCTTTGCACGACCAACCAGTGACACCAGGGGCTAAACCCTCAAAAACTAAACCTTTACGGAGCGTCAATTTGACATGCACATCTTCTGCTGGGCCATGCATCGACTGCACAAGAGCATCAACAATTACCGACCCTGGAGGAGAAATGCTGCTTTTTCCGTCGCGAGTGGTGAGAGTAATACCAACGTCAGGCTCTGGTATTTTGACTACTCGAAGCGACAGCGAAGTGGTCTTTTTTACGGGTTCTGCTTTGATGACTGTCGTGGCAGATGAACTCACATCCCATTTAATTGGGGTATCGCTGATAGGAGTTTTTTTGCTGACGAATCCATCAATCGTGAGGGTTTCTGAAGAATCGCCTGGCTTGAGATCGGGTCCTGCTAATGAGCATGATTTGAGATTAGTCAGGCTGTCACACGACCAATTCGTGCCAGAAATTTTCACCTTTTCTAACCCGAGTGCTGATGGGATGACTTCTGACAGCGTTATTTTTCCTGACTGTGTTGCCATGAGGGTTGGCAAGTACCGCAATTCCATACGAAATGGCCCACCGGGGTAAACAGGTCCACGAATTTTTGATTCAAGGTACGCCCCAGAAAGTCCTGGGGTTTCAGTTTCCCCAACAGCTTTTCCTACCTGAGCACCGCCGGTACCAGTAGGACCTTCCTCAAAATCTTCCTTGGACCCCAAGAAGGGAATGAGCGTCTCATTGTTGTCAGGATTGGCATCATTTGCCTTCGGCACATTTACAACCATGTGAGTCACGGTCTTCACAAGCGCGTTATAGCCAGCGGCGTCGTCACTTTTCAACAGGGCAACAGCTTGCTCAACGAAAGTGCTTGGGGGCCGAATGAGCTTCGCGTCAAGTGCAATCTCTAAATTCAAGTCGGCTTGAGCCAAAGCTCCTACCGCAAGGGTGGCATTCTTCGTACCGCTGTCGGTCTTTTCAACATAAGTACAAGTATTCGCTTTGCACGACCAGCCAAAGTCACCAGCTACAGAAGTTTCATCGAGCGCCGGGCGCACGGCTTTCAGTTTTACAAAGACGGGAAGATTAGACATGGTGAATGACACCGCAGACTTCTCACCAGCTGGCTCGTTTCCTGAGTTGAAAACATAAACGAGTGCAGTAAAAACAAACCCTGGAACTGGCGAGTCGGGAGCAGATGATGTCACTCGCAGGTCGGCGCCCTTCTTTTGTGGTTCAACGGTGCTTTCTGCACCAGCAGGCACTGTTGTGGTGGGTTCACCAGCAGGCATCGTCGTGGTGGGCCCAATAGGCACTGTTGTGGTGGGAGAATCTACTGCAGTAGTTGACGTAGTTTCATCGGGGCTCGACGCATACGCCGGCAGAGCCGATGTTGCAGCCATAGTAAAAGCACTCAGCAGTGCAACTCCATTACGCACGAAATGACGACTATTGATTTTCATGATGCACATCCTGTTGAAGCGAAACCGGTGAGAGTTCGGGTGGTACCTGAGCTAGAAAAAACTGGGCGATAGGCCGGAAGACCCACCACAACACGATCTAGAGCAGCTCGCTGCCTTACCAGCGCAGCGGTTTCAGCCGTCGCACCTTTCAGAGCAGCAGCTACTCCATCTATTAACTGGCGGGGGCCGCCATTGCGTAATGCCGACACACAATCACTGGTTGACCACACTTGGTTTTTCCATTTCAACTCAGCAGCACCAAGCGCAACGTTTTTGCATGTGGAAGCGGTGGTTCCTGCGCACGACAACAACAAGTCACGAATTGCGTTACCCGTCGCACTGGCTTCTATATCGCCTGGATCACCAACGAGCAGCTCAACTCCCCAACCATTACCAGCGAATTCGCCCACCTTGGTTGCCGTGAGGTCTAAGCCCCGAATTGATTTAATTCCTGAACCATCGAATTTCACTGACGTGACTTCTTTAATGAGGCGCTTTGTTTTTGTAGTCACAAAAGCACAGTTGTCGCACTGCAATGAGCCAGTGCTCGTTGTAATGGTCCAACGCAGTGTCATAGGTGTTGAACCCACCCACGAAGCTGCAGTGACTGCCAAGACACCAGACGCGTCGGTGCGTAATGCCGTACTCACCGCACGTGAGGCATTCGACTCAAGACTCGCTTCGGCGGGAAGAATGGGTCGTGGTGCACCGAGCTCGTCAGTAGAAGCAAGATAGGTTGGCGAGAAATTTCCAGGATCTGCAACCACTAAAGCTTTGGCAACTGGAGCAACTGTTTCTTTTTCCGCAGGCGCAACAGTTTCGGTTGTTGCATCTGTTTTCGTTGAGTCGTCAGTTGGTGCTGCGCCTTTGCTTGGCAACGTGTCATCTGGTGCTGCACCCTTACTCGGCAACGTGTCAGTTGGCGCTGCAGTAGTGGACACCTCTGTGTTGTTTTGAGACAAGGTTGTTGGTGAACCCGATTGATCTGAACTTGAACTGCCGCACGATGCCAATGCAATAGCGGCAAGCACAATGCCAGCTACCCGAACCGTTCTTGAACTCATTTTTCTACTCCACACTTCTCGTTAACAAACTTTTCAATAGCGACTGTTGCTGCATCAATTTCAGGTGTTGCGAATTTTTCGACGACCGCATCGAACGACTTCAACGTTGGGTCGCTCGTCAGCGCTTCGGCCATTGCAGTGGCTGCATCAGCAAGAGTTTGAGATTCATCTTTCACAGCGGCGGGGGCAATTGCAGCTGTGCTGCTCAAGGCCGCGGCAAGAGCAGTGATTTTTTTAGTGATGGCTGCAGCGTCATCGGTGGCTTCAATTTGAGGAAGATCGGAATCATTTGCATTTGCCGACTCACAAAACTTTGCGATGCCCGCAGTGTCGTCACCAGCAATAGTTGAAACAACCTCTGCATCGCCGTCAACATCTGTTCCTGAAGACGAAGAAGAAGACCCGCCACATGCAGCAAGAAACGACAACCCAACGACTAATGCACCACTTACTAAATGACCTGTTGCTGAACGCCTTACACCCACCCGAGTACCTGATCTCTCTCAACAAACGTGCTAACCCACGTAAGATAGGTCTCAACGCCCGTCGGCTGGCCTCAGGAAAAGGCAAAAACGCGTTCTTTGACCACTCATGCTCACCAAATGACCATGAACCGCCTGCTGCAATACGAAATCTTGTCAAAGGCTCCATGTGGGTCTGCGCGTTGTCGTATTCTCTCCATGTGCGGAACCGACGTCTTTTCACCAAAAGAATGCTCGGTTTTTCCTGCTTCATTCCCGCGCTTTTGTCCTGTGGAAATGCCTCTTCCCAGGAACCAGCACCCACCGCAGCTAGCCCCACGACGGCGGTCACTGCTTCGAAACCTGAATGGAAAAAATGTGGCGATATTGAGTGCACCACCATCTCTGTTCCTTTCGACTACGCCAGCCCTGAACTCGGATCTTTCACTCTTCCCCTCACCCGACTGCGCGCCCTCGACGACGATCTGCGACAAGGTGTACTTCTAGTAAACCCAGGCGGCCCTGGAGCCCCCGGCAGTTCGCTTGCTCAAAATGCGGCCTACTACTTCAGCAAAGATCTCATGACCCATTTCGACATCGTTGGCTGGGACCCACGTGGAACGGGAGCCTCCACCCCCACTTTCGATTGTGGCGACTCGTACAACGACTTCTTTGCCAACGAACGCACTGTGGCTTCAACCCAAAAGTTTGTTGATGCGTGCGCCGCAAAGAACCCAAAGATTATTTCTTACATGTCATCTGCCGCATCGGCTCGCGACATGAACTCCATTCGCCTCGCGCTCGGCGAAGAGAAGATTTCTTACTTCGGCTTTTCATACGGCAGTACCTTGGGCGCCACTTGGGCAACGCTTTTCCCCGACACCGTTCAAGGTGCCGTCTTCGATGCAGCCGCTGCACCAAACACAACTAGCGCCGAGCGCCGGCTTGCACAGGCTGCAGGTTTTGAGAAGCAACTCTCTGCATTTCTTGCCGAGTGCTCTCAAAACTCGTCGTGTGCATTTCATAACAATGGCAAAGCCGAGCAAGCATTCGATGATCTTGTGAAGGCTGAAGCCACCGTCAATGAAACTGTTCTGCTCACTGCGACCGCTTCTTCGCTCTACGACGACAGCGCATGGGAAGACCTCGCCAAAGCGCTCAAGAGTGCTCAAGATGGCGATGGGCAACTCGTACGTGACCTCTACAACTCGTACTACTACCAAGATGCTGGCTATGAAGACAGCCGCAATGTTTCCGAAGCATCAATTGCCACTATTTGCGATGATGAGAACAAACGTATGTCAATCGGAGAAGTTGCCTCCCAACTTCCCGCTTTCACAAAAGCTGCTCCTCGCTTTGGTGAGTTCTTTGGCCGCGACTACACCTGTTCACTCTGGCCAACATCGGAATCGGCGCTACAGCAGGTGCAGATTTCTTCTCCTGCCCCCATTGTGGTCATCGGGTCTACCAATGACCCCGTTACCCCCCTTGCTTCATCTCAAAGCATGAGTGCTGCATTAGAGAATTCTCGTTTCATCAGCGTCAACTCATCA
>JAURNB010000018.1 GCA_030830415.1 Acidimicrobiales bacterium
CTCCCGACAAACGTCTTGTTGAATTTATTGAACTCACCGATCATCCATTCTGGGTCGGAACTCAGGCCCACCCAGAATTTAAGAGTCGCCCAGACCGCGCGCACCCTTTGTTCATCGGTCTCATTAATGCTGCTTTGAACTACCGCGAAAGTTCATTGAGCGCCTCGTCTACATCGCAGCGTTAAAATATGGGATTCGTCTCACGGTCGCAAAAGCTATTGCATCAGTGGGCAGTGTGGACACTTGTTGAAGATCATTTAGAAGATCCCTCTGGCGCAACTTTTTTTCGTACATATGTCGATTCTCCAGGAGCCGTTGGGGTGGTGGTGCTACATGTGAATTCGCTCGCAGATCTCAAAGGCGCACAGTTGTCTGATGTGAAAACAACTTTGGTGTGTCAGTTCCGTGCGCCCTTTGGAAAAGAACTGTGGGAAATACCTGCAGGAATGCGCGACGTCGACAGCGAACCGCCGGAAGTAACTGCACATCGAGAACTGGCAGAAGAAGCAGGGCTAGAAGCCTCTGTGCTTGTGCGGTTGGGTTCTATGGCATCTGCGCCTGGTATCACAAATTCAATGGTGGAAATTTTCGCTGCATGTGGGTTGCGTGAGGTGCCCATCGATCGACATGGGCCGGAAGAAGAACACATGCAGGTGAGGGTGGTCTCGGTGGCTGAAGCACTTGAAGAAGTACGCCGTGGGGAAATCACCGATGCAAAGACCATCATTGGTCTGCAGTGGGTGAGGGATCTCCTCTGAAAAACGTCGAGGTGTCCGACGTCGTCTTTCCTGAAGTCGCTGAAGAGTTCTTCAATTGGCTCGTAGTAGAGCGTGGGCGGGCGGCAAATACCGTTGAGGCGTATCGGCGCGATATTGCGCAATACCTTTTGTACCTGAGCGACAAGCGGTCGAGCCTCATGAAAGCGCAAGTGGAAGACGTAGAGAATTTTCTCACGCAGCGGTTGGAGAATGGGGCGGCGAAGTCGAGTCTGGCCCGGCAGTTCTCTGCACTACGAATGTTGCACAGATTCATGGTGGAAGAACGCTTTCGTAAAGATGACCCTGCGGTGATGGCAGAGGGTGTAGGTAAACCAGCCGGCATACCAAAGCCTCTCAGTGAAGACGAAATGACGCTCCTCATTGGCTCAGTTGTGGGCGATGAACCTCGCCAACTGCGCGACCGAGCAGTACTTGAGTTCCTCTATGCAACCGGTGCCCGCGTATCTGAAGTATGTGGGCTCAATTTGTCTGATCTCGATATGGAGTCTTCACTGGTGCGACTCTTTGGAAAAGGTTCGAAAGAACGTGTTGTTCCCTTTGGGTCTATAGCGCACGGTGCACTTGGTCAGTGGCTGGCATCGGGGCGTTACGCATTAGAACCAGCGCAGTGGCGGAGCAGAGACGACGCCCAAGCAGTATTTCTCGCCAACCGCGGAGCACGTATTAGTCGCCAAGTGATCTTCAACATTGTGAGAGAAGCTGGATTACGAGCAAAGATTGATCGCGATATTTCGCCCCACGCTCTGCGTCATTCATGTGCAACACACCTGCTCGACCATGGGGCAGACCTGCGTATTGTGCAAGAGATGTTGGGTCATGCCTCTATCTCCACAACTCAGGTGTATACCCGCGTATCGCAAGAACGTCTGTGGCAGGTGTATGGCGCATCACATCCAAGAGCGCGGCACTAGATGACTCTTCACATCGTGCACCTTTACAAACGCTGGAGAGGAATGGGAAAGAGCCTGGGAGTGGTGTCGGCTGACGACCTTGCTGATGTTCAAGAATTATTGAGCGAAGCAGAGTTTCAACTGTGGTGTGCCATGGCTGTCGCAGACCAAGTGCATACACTTCAGGTATTGCGTATTTTTGAGCGTCTAGAGCCAAATGCAGAACGCTTCGACAAGTGTGCGGCACTGCTTCACGACGTGGCTAAAGCAATTTCCCCAATGGGCAGAATGGAACGTTCTCTAGCAACGTTAGGAAGTTTTCGCCGCGAGCGTTGGCGGTGGTACCGCCGACATGAAGATATGGGCGTGAATGCACTGCTGAAGGTGGGCTCTCATCAGCGCACCATTGATCTCGTATGTCGCAGTGCTCAAGATGACGTTGCTCTGCATCTTTATGCAGCAGATGACTCGGTGTAATTATTCAGGCAAAAAGCCCACTGCATTTTTTGCTCGAGCAACGGTAGCGCTTGCAACAACGCGAGCTTTTTCTGCTCCTACGCGCAAGAGGCGTTGCAGTTCGCCGCGGTCGTTCATTAGCTCGGTGTATCGAGCCTGAATGGGGCTCATCATGGAGCAAACTGCTTCACCTGCGTCTACTTTGAGCGCGCCGTATTGAGTATAAGAATTTGCGAGATCTTGTGGCTTTTGTCCGGTAGCTGCCGACAAGATGTCGAGCAAGTTGGCGATGCCGGGCTTGGTTTCTCTGTTGTAAGCAACTTCGTTGTCGCTATCGGTAACGGCTCTTTTGAACTTCTTCATGATTGCTGCTGGGTCATCGAGTAGATAGATGCAGCCAGCTTCATTGGTGGTTGATTTCGACATTTTGTTTGTTGGCTCTTGTAGGTCCATCACGCGAGCGCCAAGTGCGGGTGTAACGGCCTTTGGTAATACAAATGTCTCTCCGAAACGATGATTGAAGCGCATCGCAATATCGCGTGTAATTTCAATGTGTTGCTTTTGGTCATCGCCCACTGGCACCTCATCGGCGTCATACAACAAAATGTCAGCTGCTTGGAGCGCTGGGTAGGTAAAGAGACCCGCAGAGACAAATTCAGCTTCGCGCTTTTGCGACTTGTCTTTGAACTGTGTCATTCGTGACAACTCACCGTATGAGACTGTGCACTCCATCATCCAAGAAAGCGTTGTGTGCTCAACAACATGGCTTTGTACGAATACTGTTGCTACTTCGGGGTCGAGACCAACGGCAAAGAGCATCGCAGCTAATTCGAGCGTGTTCTGGCCAAGTACCCCTGGCGACTCGGTCACTGTGAAGGCGTGGAGGTCGACGATTCCGTGAAATACGTCATTTTGATGTTGTCCATTCACCCACTGTTGGAGGGCTCCTAAGTAATTGCCCAGATGAACAGCGCCGGTTGGTTGGATGCAAGATAAGACACGAGCCACGGGCGGACTGTAGTCGTCGAAAGGGGTCTCTGGCGAGTATGTTTTCAGATGTGAGTTATGACGTCTCTACGGCCGTGTTTGAGGGCCCTTTCGACCTTCTCTTGCACCTCATTTTGAGGGAGCAGGTCGATATCCATGAAGTCTCGCTCAGCACCATTGTCGATGCGTATCTCACCGAAATTGAGAAAATGCAGGAACTCGACCTCGATATTGCTACTGAGTTCTTGCTCATTGCTTCCACGTTGGTCGAACTCAAGGCGCGGCGCTTGTTGCCTGGCAAAGAGAACATCGACCTCGACGAAGAATTCGCCTTGTGGGAAGAGCGTGACCTTTTGCTCGCACGTCTCCTCGAATGTAAAACCTTTAAAGACGTGTCGTTGGTATTCCAGCAATTGGCAGACCTCGCCGACCGAGCATTTCCTCGTACCACAGGGCCCGATGAGAGGTTCTCTGGTTTGCTTCCCGATTTGATGGAGGGTGTTACCCCTCAAAAACTGCACAAAGCTATTTTGAAAGCCCTCGCACCGAAGCCAGAACCGCATATCGACCTCTTCCACGTAGCGCCGGTTCGGTTGAGTGTTTCTGAGGCGGTTAGTGAATTGATGAGCTCATTGCCAAGCATGAAGGCCATCACCTTCCGCAACCTCACCCGCGGCCATGAAGTGCGACTCGAAGTGGTGGTGCGGTTCCTTGCAATTTTGGAAATCTATAAGCAAGGTTTCATTGAACTCAGCCAAGACGATCGCTTCGGTGATATTGAAATTCACTGGATTGGTGATGAAGGTTTCGCCTCCGTCAATTCATTCTCTATCGACGACTATGAAGGTTAAGTAGAAAGTTTCTCATGTCAGACGAATTGCTCAATATGAACGACGATGCTTCATTCATCACGCCCGAAATTATTCGGGCGATGGAAGGTATCTTGATGGTGGCGATTGAGCCAGTTCCCGGTGAATTGTTAGCGCAATTATTCGAAGTTCCTGTCTCGATAGTTGAAGAGATGGCAGCGCAATTGAGTGCAGTGTATGAAGAGGCTGGTCATGGCTTTCAACTCATCCAAGTTGCAGGTGGATACCGCTTTCAAAGCCACCCGGCAGTTTCTGCTTATGTAGAACGATTTGTTCTCGACGGGCAGCGCGCTCGTTTGTCGGCTGCGGCACTTGAAACTCTTGCAATTGTTGCCTATAAGCAGCCCATTTCACGCTTGCAAATAGCTTCAGTGCGTGGTGTCGACCCCGATGCAGTATTGCGCACTTTGCATTCACGTGGCTATGTAGAGCATCGCGGCAACGACGATGGCCCCGGCCAGGCAGTGCTGTGGGGAACCACGCCACTCTTTCTCGAGAAACTAGGCATCAACTCGCTAGGTGAGTTGCCGCCTCTAGCTGAGTTCGTTCCCGATGCGAGTGTTGTTGAGGCTCTGGAAAACACCTTGCGCATTTCTCCACTCGATGATGCAGGCTCCGCGCCAGATCAAAATCTGTGACGGAAATGCCAGATCATCCTCAACACGAAGACGCTGAATTGCATGAGGGTGAACGCCTGCAGAAAATTCTCGCCGCTTTAGGGTGGGGAAGCAGGCGAGTCTGCGAAGACCTCATCATTGAAGAGAGGGTGACGGTCAACAACGAAATCGCTATTCTCGGTCGTCGTGTCGACCCACTAGTCGATTTGATCTGTGTTGATGGAGCACCCGTGGGTGCTCGACCTGACTTCGTTTACTACTTGTTGAACAAACCACAGGGTGTCATCTGCAGCGCCAGCGACCCGCAAGGACGTGAGACCGTTATTGATTTGGTTCCCAGTGAACCTCGCGTCTTTTCGGTTGGCCGATTGGATTTCGATACAGAGGGTCTTTTGTTGCTCACCAACGATGGTGTGCTGACGCAATTTCTCACGCATCCGAGTCAGGGCGTAGAAAAAGAATATTTAGTGATGCTGTACGGCTCGCCGCGTTTGTCCGATAAAGCCTTGCGTAAGTTGCGCATTGGAGTTGAACTTGAAGATGGGGTAACTGCCCCAGCAAAAGTGAGTCAACGAAGTGATAACACGGTCACCGTCGTTATTCACGAGGGGCGCAATCGTCAGGTGCGCCGAATGTTCGAGGCCATTGGTGAAGAAGTGGAACGTTTGGTGCGTGTTCGCATTGGGCCACTCATGGATTCCAAACTGAAGCCAGGCGTGTGGCGAGACCTCACTCTTGCCGAGCGCAAATCGCTCAGTGAATTTATGTCGAAATCATCTCGGCGCTAGATAACTCAATCGCTAGAGTGGTGACGTGTCGGTACAGAAAAGCGTCAATATTGTGGGCCTTGGGCTCATTGGGGGCTCAATTGCTGCTCGACTCACACAAGTTGGGTTTCGTGTTCAAGGAATCGACCCGCTAGCGAGTCGTCAAGATGAGGCACTTGAGTTTGGCTACATTTCTGCAGTTGGGCTCGATGCCGATGCCCTCATCACCTTTGTATCGGTACCCGTTTCGCAACTCGTCACGGAAGTGGAAGAGGCACTGCGGGCAACCAAAGGAATAGTGACCGATGTCGGCAGTGTGAAGGCGCCCGTCGTGCAAGCTATTGCAGACTCTCGATTCGTCGGCGGCCACCCGATGGCTGGCTCGGAATTAGAAGGTATTCAAGGCGCAGATGCCGAGTTGTTTGAGGGCGCAACATGGATCCTCACTCCAACCGACTCCACAGACGACAAGGTATTTTCTGAAGTGGCCTCCATTGTCCAATTGATGGGCGCCAACATCCTCGCTGTGACGGCGGAGCATCATGACCGACTCATCGCTGTAGTGAGCCACGTGCCACATTTGGCGGCAGCAACTCTGATGAGTGTTGCCGATGCGCGATCTGAAGAGCATGCCTCGGTACTGAGAATGGCGGCAGGTGGCTTTAGAGATATGACGCGTATTGCATCGAGCAAGCCCGGTATCTGGCTCGATATTTGTCGTGAAAATCGTGTGGCTATTTTAGAAACGCTTGATGACTTCATCGCAGAGCTGGGCCAGTTGCGCGCCATTATCGATGGTACGAAAACAGGTGAACTCGAATCGTTTCTCTCCAAGGCAAGAAAAGCTCGTTCCCATCTTCCGGCCCGTGTGCGCTCTTTGGAAGATGTCGAAGAAGTGCGGATCCCCATTCCCGATCGTCCGGGTGCAGCCGCAGAAATCTTTACGCTCGCTGCCGCGCTCAATGTCAACTTGGCAAGTTTTGAAGTGGTGCATTCAGCTGAAGGAGAACGAGGTGTTGCCATCGTCCTTGTCGATCAGTCGCAAGTGGAATTACTACGCGGTGGGCTCATAGGCCGTGGCTTCAAGCCAGGTCGTTAGTGTGTCTGTTCTTCGCCTAGATACAGCAAGTGGTCCGCTCCATTGTGAAATTGCTGTTCCTGGATCGAAGAGCATTGCAAACAGAGCTCTCATCTGCGCTGCATTAGCTGGAGCTGGGTCTCGCGTTGCGAATGTGCCAGATGGCGACGACACGGTCGCGATGCTCGATGCGTTACGAGTATTAGGTGTGGCTGTTTCACCAGATGAAGGAGGCGTGAGTTTCACTTCTGCACTCGACTGTGAAAATGCCGAAGAGGTGAGTGTTCATGCAGCTTTAGCGGGTACATCATCTCGATTTCTTACTGCTTTAGGCGCTTTACGTAGAGGAAATACGCGAATAGATGGGTTCGAAGCATTGCGCCAGCGTCCAATGCGTGACTTGCATATCGCTCTCAGAGACCTTGGTGTAAATGTGGCAAGCGAGCTGAGTGAATACTCACTGCCGGTTGTTGTAAACGGAACTCATGCACATGGTGGCGAACTCAATTTGTCTAGTTCGGTCTCGAGCCAGTTCTCCAGTGCAATTCTTCTGATTTCTCCATACTTGAGTAGCGGTCTCATATTGAACATCAATGGTGAGCGTGTTTCAGAGTCGTACGTGATGATGACTCTAGAAGTAATGAGGGCATTCGGAGCAGATGTGTCTGTTGACGTTCAAGAAGAGAAACTTCTGCGCATTCGTGTGCAGCCGGGGAAATATGTGGCTACTCAATATTTCGTTGAACCCGATGCCTCGTCGGCTTCATACCCGCTTGCTGCTGTGGCAATTTGCGGAGGAGAAGTCTTTATTCCGGGTATGAAACAGGACTCAATCCAAGGAGATACAGGCTTCGTTTCCCTCATGATGAATATGGGATGCGAATCTCGCTGGAACAACGAAGGCGCATATCTATCACGTGATCCTCATATGGCACTGCAGGGTCTCTCCGTCGATCTCAAAGATATGTCCGACCTAGTACCCACCGTTGTTGCAGTTGCTCTGTTTGCCCAGGGGCCAAGCACAATTACTGGGGTGGGGTTCATTCGCAATAAAGAAAGCGACAGACTCGGCGACTTA
>JAURNB010000148.1 GCA_030830415.1 Acidimicrobiales bacterium
CCAAAATGGTGAGCGACAACATCACCATGAGTGCTGCTTCCATGAGCGACACCTTCACGCCACTGACTTCCGCAACTTCGGGGTCGAAGGTAGAAAAAAGGAACTTACGGTATCCCAGCACAATGATCACAGTTGCTAATACAGCAACCACGAGAACCGCAATGATGTCGCTGTTCTTGACACCGAGAACACTGCCAAAGAGCACCGCTTCAATACTGCGTTTTGCTTGCCCGTATCGATTGAGCAACGCCAGCCCCAACGCAAACGATGCGGTGGTGACCACACCAATAGCAGCGTCAGCGCCAATAATGCGCCGACGCGCTATACGACCAATGAGAACCCCCGACACCACACCCCAAATGCCAGCGCCGATGAAGTAGTTGAAGTTCATGACCGCAGAAGCTGCAGCACCACCAAAAACTGCGTGCGACAGGCCGTGACCAATGTACGACATGCCGCGCAACACCACGAAGACACCAAGCAGCCCGCACAGCCCACCCGCAATGAGTGCAACGAATGCTCCGTTACGGAAAAACTGAAAGCCGTACGGTTCGCCCAAGTTGAGCGCGTAAACAATTGACGAATGCACTGCTATACGGCCTTACCGCCGAAGCGACCCACCATGGGGTTCTCTGAATGATCGAGCACCACAGGCATGCCACCGTGTTCCAACACATGCATGGGGGCGCCGTACAACTTCTCTAATACATCGGGCACCAACACTTCACGTGGGCTGCCGTCGGCCACAATTTCCTTGTTCAGGCAAATGAGTCGCGGCAAGTGGGCAGCTAAGCCGTTGAGATCGTGCGTGGTGAGCAATACCGACATCCCTGCGTCGTGCAGGTCGGCGAGCAAGTGCAATACCTCGTGGCGGGTACGCACGTCGACGCCCGAAGTGGGCTCATCGAGCACCAAAATATCGGGTGAATGAAATAGCGCACGGGCCACGAACACACGCTGTTGTTGACCGCCTGAGAGTTCACGAATATGACGCCCAGAAAGGCCCCCGAGCCCAAGTTGCTCCAAAACATCTTCTGCCGCTGCACGTTCTGCTGCGGTAATACGTGGCCACCACTTCTTTTCCCCACGAGTCATCACAATGACCTCGAGCACCGTGACAGGAAAGTTCCAGTCGACACTTTCCACTTGCGGAACATAACCGAGGCGCAAGCCCTTCAACATGTCGATACTGCCATGCACTGGCTTAATACTGCCGAGTACCGCTTTCAACAAAGTGGTTTTCCCTGAACCCGACGGGCCAACAATGCCGGCAAACTCGCCCCGATGCAATGTGAAATTGACGTCGTTTACTACTGCCACATCGCCATAGGCACAGGTGACATGGTGACAATGCACCAAAACGTCTTTTTCAGCGACCTTCATGTTCACTGAGGGTATACCGCAGAATCTTTCACCACATCGTTTACGTCTAAAGCTTTGAGTGCAGACGCGTCTCCACCAAGGGCTTCCACCATCGTGACGAAGTTGAATCGCATGAGGCCCATCCATGAATGCTCAGGGTCGCCGGGTTCGCCAGGAAGATCATCGTCGCGCAGCACATCGATGTATTTAGCATTTGTTTCTTTGCCAATTTGTTCTAATACTGGCGAAGGAAATACTTCGCTACCAAAGACTGCTTTCACTTTTTCTACTTTGACCTGAGTAATGAGCTCGGCAATTTCTTTAGGCGTTGGCTCCTCGAACGAAGACGGCTGAATTGCCCCTACCACGGTCCAGTTATAGTGCCGAGCAAAATAAGCATACGCATCGTGATAAGTGAGCAACTTGCGGTCTGCAGCAGGAATGGTTTCTGTTGCCAATTGCATTGCAGCATCAATCTCATCGACCTTGGCGGCGAACGCTGCGAAGTTCGTGTTGAACGTCTCGGCATTTTCTGGGTTGCGCTTCACCAAGGTGTCGCGCACCACCTGTGCATATTCCTTCACCATGGGTGGGTTGGTCCACAGATGAGGATTCGGCTTACCACCGTCTTTCGGGAAGGAGAAGTCGTAGATCCATTCACCTTCGGGAAGTATTCCTGTGGCGATTTCACATACTTCGGCGCCACTGGCAATGTTTGCTTCAGCAAGATCTTTTGTTGGTTCTTCAAGAACCAAACCATTAATGAAAACAACATCTGACTCTTCGAGAACTTTCGCCGCACTTGGTGGAGGCTCAAAGGTGTGCGAGTTGGTTCCTTCCGGAACCAAGCCATTCACCACCGCTCCGCTTCCGCCCACAACATTGGCAATAATGCTGGTGATGGGCGCAACAGTAGAAACAATTTGCAATGGTCGACCCGACACCACTTCACCCGAGCCACAAGGCTGAGCTGCAACTTCAGCTGCGGGCGAACTTCCACCACAAGCTGAAATGAGCAACGCCCCCGCAAAGGCGATAGAAACGGTCGGCTTTATACGGGAAGTCATGCCACTATTTATAGTGCACCACGCTCTGTGGTGCGTTCATGAGTGCTGAGAAATCAGTTCACGTGACGAGTGCGACCCACCCAATACGGTGCACGCAGATCTTTTTTCAAAATTTTGCCACTCGGGTTGCGTGGCAGCACGTCAATCCATTCAACGCTTGTTGGGCACTTGAATTTTGCCATTCGTTCGCGACAGAAGTTGATGATCTCTTGCTCAGTTACTTCGACTCCGGCCTTGCGCACCACAATTGCCTTTGGCGTTTCGCCCCACTTTTCATCGGGCACACCAATGACGGCAACATCGGCAATAGCAGGATGCGCCATGAGTGCATTTTCAACTTCTGCCGGGTACACATTTTCTCCGCCCGACACAATCATGTCTTTCACGCGGTCGTGAATGTACAAATACCCATCGGCATCGAGATACCCAGCGTCTCCACTGCGAAACCAACCGCCGTCAACAATTGCTTCAGCAGTTGCGTCGGGCATATTCCAATAACCCTTCATGACCAAAGGTGACTTCATCCAAATTTCGCCTACTTCACCTACTGGCATATCTTTTTTCGATTCCGCATCGACAATACGCACTTGCGTTTCTGGGCCAGGTACACCACATGAACGCAAACGATGCTTGTTGGGGCCATCTGGGTCGTGATCTTCAGGTGGCAAGTTAATAATGGCCCCTGTTGTTTCGGTGAGCCCATAGGCCTGCCAGAACTTGCACTTAAAGGTCCGCACGGAACGCGACAGAATCTCTTCGGAAATAGGAGATGCGCCATATACAAATACGCGCAAACTACTGAAGTCGGCTGTATCTACTCCGGGAACCATCAACATAATTTGCAACACTGCTGGTACAAGAAAACCGTGCGTCACTTTTTTCTCCACAATGGTTTTCACCAGCGACACTGGCTCGAGGTCGCGCACGATGATAGACGTGCACCCTGAATACTGACCAGCAACTGCCCAACCGCCGCCACCAATGTGGAAGAGCGGCATGCACACCAGGTTCACTGTTTTTTCATCAAGCTCCCACATCACACGCGAAGTAGGAATGAGCGAGAAAAAGTTGTTGTTTGTGAGCATCACACCTTTCGGGCGACCCGTGGTACCACTGGAGTACAACTGAAATGCAACATCTTCTGGCTGCGCAGCAACATGTGGGTCAACTTTGCTGCCCGAGGCAACAAAGGCTTCATAAGAAATGGTGTTCAACTTGCCCACAGGCGCACCACTTCCGCCAATGATGACGACCACGGTTGCAGGGTTGAGTTGGTCGGCAATCGCTTCAGCAATAGGTCGGAAGTCTTCACTCACCACCAGCACGGTGGAGCCAGCATCATTCACGATGTATTCCACTTCAGGTGCAGCCAAGCGCCAGTTCACGTCGACACATACGGCGTTCAACAATGCGCATCCGTAAAACACTTCAAAGTGCTCAATGGAGTTTTTGTCGAGAAACGACACGCGGTCGCCTGCTTTCACTCCCGCGGCGCGCAGCGCTTGAGCCATC
>JAURNB010000149.1 GCA_030830415.1 Acidimicrobiales bacterium
AAGCGGTCTCGATGCGCGTATTTTCCTACTCCATCTCCTACATTTCACTTCTTTTTGGAGCCATCACCGTCGACGTGCTCGTGAAATATGGGGTCTCCTAGGGCGCGTCGCCTACAGTTGAGGTGCAGCGGGTTTTGCCCGCTGTGAAATCACAAACCCACAAAGACTCTTGATTTACCTACTGACTCTCGCAGGTAGGTAATCTCGTATCGTCATTTCCGTGAAAGAAAGCCCTCCATGACCACGATCGAAACGCATGCATCTGGAACTCAGGTGCGCGCCACTTCTAGCGACAGTGCCCTTGGCGCTCTTTTAGTGGGCGTCGGTGCATGGGCTACCACGACCGACCACAAACGCATTGGCCGACTTTTCATTGGTTGCGCATTGCTCATTGCAATTGCTGCAGCAGCACTTGGCGCAGTCATTGGTGTGGAACGCATCTCTGCAACGGGTTACTCCCTTCTCGATCAAGACTCCGTTACACAAATTTTCTCTCTCTATAGAGTCGGACTTTCCTTCGGCGTGATGTTGCCACTTCTCCTCGGTGTCGCTATCGCAGTAGTGCCACTACAAGTTGGCGCAAAAACAATTGCGTTCGCACGTCTCGCAATGTTTGGTTTTTGGATGTGGCTTGCAGGCGTTGGTCTTGCAATTGGTTCCACCATTGCAAACGGTGGCCCTGGTGGCGGCAGTGAAAAAATGGTCGACCTGTTTCTTCTTGGCATGGGCATTGCCGTTATCGGTGCACTTGCGGCTGCAGTTTCTGTAGTGACCACTGTGCTCACCAACCGTGCCCCTGGCATGACACTGCTGCGCGTTCCCATGTCGTCATGGTCTGCACTCACCGGTGGAGTCGCATTAATTCTTACCTTGCCAGTGTTGCTCGGAACTCTTGTGTATCTCTACGTCGACCACCGTTATGCGCGTGTGGCCTTTGGAGGCAACAAAGGTATTTCCGACTGGATGGGTTGGTCACTCACACAGCCACAAACCTACGTTTACGTTGCAATGGGCGCCGGTGTTCTTGCAGAAATAGCAGCGGTTGTCAGTGGTAAGCGCCAAGTTTTGCGCCCAGTATTGCTCACGGGTATTGCCATTGTTTCTCTTGCTGCCTTAGGTGGCGCAACTCAAGTACAACACGGCGTGACCTGGACCAACACCAGTGGAAGCGACAAAGTAAAAGAACTCATTCCTTTCCTCATCTTCAACGCGTTGCCACTTCTAGGTGTGCTCGTGGTGTTGGGAGTGTCGTTGCTTGGTATCGCAAAAAGCAAGCCACGTTTAGTTCCCGCAATGGCGCCAGCACTTCTTGGTCTTGGCATGGTGCTCACCGGAATGGTTGGGCATCTTGTTGGATTGTTTGGGCCAGCTCAACTTGCCGGAACAGTTTTTGAAGAAGGCGAATTCATTTATGTGGGGTATGGCGCGTTGCTCATTGGGATCGCAGCTGTTTCTTACTGGGGTCCAAAACTATGGGGACGCGTGTTGCCTTCATCTGCAGTGCTCGGAATCAGTGGGCTGACATTTTTAGGAACAGTGCTTGCCGCATTGCCGATGTACATCGCCGGCTTTGCAAACCAGCCAGCAAATGTTGCCAACGACTTCTCGTACAGCGGCCCACAAGAATTGTGGAATACAGCTTCAGCAGCCGGACACGCACTCGTTGCAGTGTCAGTACTTCTTTTTGTTCTCACCGCGCTTCGTGCCTTCACCGCAGGTGAAGTTGCAGGCGACGATCCATGGGATGCACAAAGCCTCGAGTGGTCGGTGTCGTCACCAGCACCATCAAGCAACTTTGTGTCAACACCGGCGGTCACAAGTGCTGAACCACTTCTCGACATCAAGCCTGCAGGAGGACAGAAATGACCTACGCACTTCCCGCTGGGCCGCGCCCCGCGCCGCGCCGCCAACTTTTCATGAGCACCGGCATCGCAGCAGCTGCAGGAACCATGCTCATGGGTGGCATGTTGGCGTTGTGGTTGCGCTTCCGCGCAGCTGCGCCAACGCGACCTTCAGCTGATGGTTTCAAGCTCATTAAAGATTGGCTACCCGCCGATCTCAAAATGCCTGAAGTTGTTACCAACGTCGGCATCTTGTCGTTTGTGGTGATGTGCGTCATGGTGCAGTGGGCTGCGTATGCCGCTCGTCGCAGCGACTCAAAGCACGTTGTTGCTGCGCTGAGCCTCACACTTCTTTTTGGTATCGCCATTCTCAATGCTCAAGCTGCCATTTTTGTGCAGTTCAACGTAGGCGTTGCGTCGGGCACTTATCAATCAATGTTCTACGCAATTGTCGGCACGCTCACTGTGCTCATTGTGTCTGGTCTTGTGTTCACGGTTGCATCTCTCTTTAAAAGCATTGGTGGTCGCGCAGCGAACACCGATCTTTTAAATGCACATGCGTTGTATTGGTATTTCCTCGCTGCGGCGTACACCGCAGTGTGGTTCGTAGTCTTCGTGCAGAAATAGGTCGACGATGTTTACGCCAGGTTCAAAATTTTTCCTCGGACTCACAGGGTTCTCTCTTGCCGTCTGTGTTCTTTATATTGCGTTAGTCGATAACGCCACAGGTGGTGCAGTTGCTTTGTTGTCCATTGCCGCGGCATCCGGTGTGGTTGCTGGGCTGTCACTTTTCAACCGTGATGGTGAAGTTGCAGTTGGCGACACAGCAGCACCTGCCGGCGCAGAACAACTG
>JAURNB010000150.1 GCA_030830415.1 Acidimicrobiales bacterium
CCGACTCGGGAGCATCGGAATTGCCCCACTCCCACAATGATCCATCGGGCGCCTGCAAGCTCACAAATATGTTTGCTTCAGGCACTTGACGCTGGTGAGCCCGATAACTATTCGCCCGCGCCAAAACCCCAATATGAGCAATGTGCTTGAGTCGCAATGAAGTGGTTGGCGGCATTTTCAGAGCATCTGAGATGTCAACACTGTGAGCCCAGGTTTCCATGAGACGGGCAGTGAGAAATGAGGCAACGCTCATTGATGGCCCATACCACGGCACGCGTTGCGTACGATCTGCGTTGCGACCTGCAGCCACCAAAGCAGCGCTGTACTTTGTCCACTCGCTGAGCAGTTCTGTACCACTCACAGCACGACCAAAGGCAATAGATGGGTCACCACCACTGGCAAATGACTTCATCATCTCTTGAGTATCTGCAGCAAAGCCTGCTGCATCGGTCATGGCTAGAGCCGAGCGGATATCGAAGAAATACAGATGCGAAACAGAGTCTGCGATATCCCAGCCATCTGCCGGGGTCTTTGTGCGCCACTGTGGCTCAGAGAGCTCAGCAATGAGTGCGGCAAGTGCGAGGTGTTCGTCTGCGAGGTCTCGCAGCACAATGTCGGTGGCGTCCATCTCTCTATCGTGGCGCACTTGGGGGAGAAATAAAGAAGTGGGGGGCTTTCGCCCCCCACTTCCAACACTCCGAACCGATTGGTTAGGTAATTACTTCTTTTTTGCAGCTGTGCGCTTGACAGCTTTTTTCTTACGAGGAGCTGCTTTTTTTGCAGCTTTCTTTGGAGCAGCCTTCTTTGCAGCTTTCTTAGGAGCTGCTTTCTTTGCTGCTTTTTTCTTGCGAGGAGCAGCCTTCTTTGCAGCCTTCTTAGGAGCTGCTTTCTTTGCTGCTGCTTTCTTTTTCTTTGGTGCAGCTTTCTTAGCAGCCTTCTTAGGTGCTGCCTTCTTTGCAGCCTTCTTAGGAGCTGCTTTCTTTACTGCTTTTTTCTTTGCGGGAGCGGCCTTCTTACGGGCCTTCTTTGCTGCTGCCACGGTATTTCCTCTCTAGTTAAGGATTAATTACTTTTTTGGATTTAGTTCTGCCTTGAGCGTTGAGCTCGAGGAGAATTTCATTGCGGTCGATGCAGGAACAGTAACTGGCGCACCCGTTTGCGGGTTACGACCAGTACGTGCCTTGCGGCTTGTGGTGCTGAACGAGCCAAAGCCCGGCCACGCAACCTTTTCACCTTTTGTTGTTGTCGCAACGACAACTTCAAAAAATGCAGCAACAGTACGTTCGGCATCTGCCTTAGTTACGTTTGCTTTTTCTGCCACAGCATCGATGAGCTCTGCTTTAGTCATATTCGTATTACCTCCATTGGAATCGGAGCGTTGTGCATCACTATCTGAGTACGTTTCAGCGAGGAATACAAGTATTTAGGTTATTGCATTTGCAAATATCTCTCAAAATTCCACACTCGAAAAATGCGTCGATTCTCTCCGATATGCAGTGTGCACAGTTGTTCATCACACTTCATTGCACAACACGCTCACCATTCGGCGCAACTGCACATGAGAGCGATTCCGGCTGTTCCAGTTGGCCTCAATGCCCCGCTCTAAGCCTTGCAAATAAAGGACTTTGTCTTTTTTGGAGAAACATTTAATTCATGCCGACACATCACAGTTGAAAGGTAGAAATGCACGCGACTGGTCGAAGAGAAGCTGATCTGTTCAATGGAAAATGGACTGCGAATCTTCTGCAACACTTTCATTTTCAGGTTTGCTTTTTCTGACTCCAAAAAAAATTTCAAAAATATTTTTTGAAACGGACCAAAATTTTCCCAAAAAATGAAAAATTGGTCGCCGTCGGCTTACGAACACCGCCGTTACAAAATGTTCATCTTGCAATCCACCACTCCCGCGCGAGCATCGGCAACACTACGAACTGTTGAGTACATCGCTCGCGTCCAGACAAAGGAGGTGGCGATGACTGATCTTCGCCATAGTGAAATTGTTCCTCACAATGAGAACGTCAGCATCGCGTCACCCGCGACTCCCGTTCGTGCGCGCCAACGCACTCGAGTTGTGCTCGACACATCAGTTCTTGTTGCAGATCCGGCAAGTTTGAATGCGTTTCCTGGTAGCGAAGTGGTCATTCCACTCACCGTTGTTGAAGAGCTTGATGGTTTAAAAACTCGTCTCGACGATGTGGGGCGCGCAGCGCGCACCGCATTGCGTTCTTTAGAAGAACTGCGCAAACGTGCTGGGGGTGTTTTAAACACTCCACTTGAAGTACACGACGGTGAAGATGGTGGAAGCGTGCACATTGAGGTCAATGGCATCCAACGTCATCTCCTCATCGAGCACGGCCTCGACCCTGAAATCCCTGATAATCGCATTATTGGAGCAGCTTTAGGGCAATGCCGTACCGCCCCTACCCGCCTCATTTCGAACGACGCCGCCTTACGTATTAAGGCCGCCCACCTTGGTTTGCAGGCAGATGAGCACCAACCTGTGGGGCGCGCCGCAAACAGTCGGCCAATGGGATGGGTCCCTCTCTCGGCAACTCATGGTGCAATTGATGACCTCTACGCATCTGGGTCACTCCCTGTGCACAGCGTTGCGGGCGCCGACACTTTGTCGCAAAACACATTCACAGTCATCAGAGACGGTTCACAATCTGCTCTCGCACGCCGGCAAATGGATGACCTCAATCTTTTGTCTACAAATGCGCCAGAGGCCTGGGGTTTACGAGCACGGAGCAAAGAGCAACGCTTTGCTTTGGAACTTTTGCTCGACCCCGAAGTAACGGTGGTTGCTCTCGACGGGAGAGCTGGCACTGGCAAAACCATCATGGCTATTGCGGCTGGCTTGGAACAAGTGGTGGAACAGCGTCGCTACGAGCGTCTTGCCGTGTATCGCCCGCTTGTTCCCGTGGGCAGAGCAGACGTTGGTTTCCTACCTGGTGGTCTCGATGAGAAGCTCGACCCGTGGATGTCGGCTATTCACGACTCCATCGTTGCCCTCACCGATCATCGCTCAAGCAACGATGCCCGCCGGCTCATTGATGACTTCATTGCGCGCGGACAACTCTCGCTCGAGTCAGTCACATTTCTTCGCGGTCGGTCATTGCATCGCCAAATCGTGGTGGTTGATGAGGCGCAGAACTTAGAGCCAACAACACTCAAAACAATCCTTACCCGCATTGGCGATGGCACCAAGGTCATCTTCACCGGTGACACCAGCCAGATTGATGCTCCTTATATGGGGGAATCGAACAACGCCTTGGCCGTTCTCATTCATGCGTTTTCCGACCAGGAATGTTTTGGCCATGTCACCCTGGCCGCCTGTGAACGCAGCGAGGTGGCAAGCCTGGCAGCAGAGCTCCTTTAGTACCTCATGTGCTTGTTGGCACATTTAGTACTAAATACTTGCTTTC
>JAURNB010000151.1 GCA_030830415.1 Acidimicrobiales bacterium
AGACCTCGACGCAAGCCGTGAAATGTTGCTGCACCCCGACACCATCACGGGCCTTTCCGATGCAGGTGCTCATGTGAGTTTCATTTGCGACTGCTCCATGCCTACCTTCCACCTCACGCATTGGGTACGCGACCGCAGCCGCGGTGAGCGTTTGCCACTCGAGTCAACAGTGCGCAAACTCACAAAGAACAATGCCGATCTTTACGGTCTCAGCGATCGCGGTTCATTGGAAGTGGGCAAGCGTGCCGACGTGAATGTCATCAACCTCGACAAGCTCACTATTCAAGCTCCGTTTGTTCGCAAAGACCTTCCTGCTGGAGGTTCGCGTATTTTGCAACCATCAACTGGTTATGCAGCAACGTTGGTGAATGGTGTTGTTACTCGATTAAACGATGCCGACACAGGTGCTCGCCCTGGTCGGCTCGTACGTAGCTAAAACTACGACATCAACGTTAAGCCACCATCTACAACAAAAATCTGTCCTGTTGCATATTTGGTGCGCAACAATCCAAGCGTTGCTTCAGTGCAATCATCTGGTGTTCCCGACCTCTTTAACGGAGCAGACTTTGCAACATTGGTGTGCATCGCATCCCAGTCGGCAGTCCAGGGAGTTTCAATGAGGCCGGGTGCAACTGCATTAATGCGAACGGGCCAGCAACTCTTTGCCATGAGCTTTGTCATTTGATTCAATGCTGCCTTGGTCATGGAATACGCCATTGAACTTCCCACTTGGCGCACTCCTGCAATTGAAGTGATGTTGACGATGTTTCCATCTTCGCTCTGCTTCAAATAAGGAATAGCTGCTTTGCTCAGGTACCAGGTGCCATAAACATTCACTTCGAAGGTTTTCAAAAAGATCTCGTCGGTGAGTGCATCGAGGTCGTGGTGAGGAACCGGGGTGGTCCAACCGGCATTGTTGACCAAAATATCTAGCTTGCCAAATGCCTTGATTGTTTGCTCGAGCAAGTTGAGAGCTTCGTCTTTTTTCGAAATATCAGCTCGAACATAAATTGCCCCGTTCGGCAGAGATTTCGCCACTGCCTCCCCCGCCTCAACCGATGAAGATGAATTCACCACAACGGTTGCGCCAAGATCGGCTAAACGCCGAGCAATGGACTCACCTATTCCGCTTGACGAACCAGTAACAATTACGACTTTTCCTTGGAATTCCGACATGGTGAAACATTACAGTGAAGTAATGGAACTTCAGATTCGCCACCAGCCCGCCTTTTCAACCGCCCGCGCCACCCTGCAGCCCAATGAGCAAATGCGCTTAGAGTCGGGAGCCATGATCGCCATGTCGCCCGACATGGTGGTGGAGGGAAAGATGGAAGGTGGCTTCTTAAAAGCACTCAAGCGTTCCGCCCTCGGTGGAGAGTCATTTTTCCAAACCACAGCGACGGCAGGCCCTAATGGTGGATTCGTCGATGTTGCTATGGGCCTTCCTGGTGACGCGGTCATTTTGCAATCAACAGCAGCGTCGCCTTGGATCTTGTCGCAGGCATCTTGGATCGCATCTTCAATGGGTCTCTTACTTGATACAAAGTGGGGTGGCATGAAGTCTCTCTTTGGTGGAGAAGGTGCATTCCTCGTTCATGTAAGTGGCGACGGCATTTTGCTTGCTGGTGCATACGGTGCAATTGAAGTTGTCAAGCTTGCTGCTGGTGAAAAAATTGTTGTTGACAGTGGCCACATGGTTGCCGTACAAGCATCGGTAACAATGTCGCTTCACAAAGCAGCTACTGGTTGGATGAACACCATTAAGTCTGGCGAAGGACTGGTGTTCCATTTTGAAGGACCAGGCGAGGTGTACACACAAACACGCAACCCCAATTGGTTTGGCCGATTCGCTTCAGCAGCGCATTCTCACGGCACAAACTGAAATGACTGAACATCAAGTAGGGCACACCAGCACTCTTGTCATTGATGAGAAGCGCAACAACCGCATGCTTGGTGTTGATGTTTGGTACCCCGCTCACACCAAACCAGAAGATGCTGTCACGCGTTACGAACTGCTTCCGGGTGTTTCTTTTCCTTCAGCATCTGCGTATGAAAATGCTTCGCTTGCAGCCGGAAAATTTCCTCTGCTGGTGTGGTCACACGGTCGCACGGGGTTGCGCTTTAACTACAGCCAACTCTGCGAGGCCATTGCAGCATCTGGCTTTGTGGTGGTGTCAAGCGATCACCCTGGCGACACGCTCACCGATTGGATGACGGGCCAAAATGTTGATGATGAAACCAACGACAAACAACGTCTGGGTGATGTCAGCTTCATTGCCGATTGTGCAATAGGAGCACGTAGCGAACTCATGTCTGGCCTCGCATCCATTGTTGACCCGAACAATATGTTCGTTGGCGGGCATAGTTACGGTGGTCTCACTGCGCTCATCGCAACAACTGGAATTCACGGCATGCCTGCAGAGAAGCGATTCAAGGCAGCCATTGGTGCGCAGGCTTACACTCGAATTCTTCCTGCCGAACTCATTGCTGCCGTGCCCGTACCTGTTCTCTTACTTGTTGGCCTCGGCGACATCACCACCTCACCAGCAACTGATGCCGAACCTGCGTGGGAGATTCTGAGCAAGAGCTCGCTGCCTCACCGCCGCCTCAATTTGCCCTACGGCGGCCACCAAGCGTGCAGCGACTTTGCCTTATATATCGAGCTTGCACCAGGCGTCGAGGGCGTACCCCAACTTGTTCTTGACTATTTAAAGTCAATTGCCGCTGATTCCCCAACGGGTTTTGAATCCACTTGGCGCACCACCCTTTCCGCGCAAATAGAGGAAATGAAGGCTTTTCTCTCTGCCCACATGTAGTTCCGCTGTAATTGACGTCTGCAAAATCTTCTAGGGTTACTTCATGTCGCGCATTACAAAACTCACCGTTGACCAGTTAGACCCCGATCTTCGTCGCATGTCACGAGCCGACGACAAGACACCTCTCGAGCTCGGACTCACACGCATCTTTGGCCATTGCCCTGAAATGGCAAAAGGTCTTTCAGCATTTGCAGGTTCGTTGAAAGTGAACCGCACGTTGCCAGAGCGTCTCGTCGAACTTGTTCGTTTGCGCATTGCATTCCATAACCAATGCCGCAGCTGCATGGCCATTCGTTATACCGACGCATTGAAAGATGGCATCACTGAAGACTTGGTGTGCTCACTCGAAAAGCCAATGGAGGCAGACGGCCTCACCGATGCAGAAAAAATTGCTATTCGCTACGGTGAACTTTTTGCGACTAACCATCTCGCTATTGACGATGCTTTCTACGACAAGTTGCGTGAACACTTCACCGAGCCACAAATTGTGGAACTCGGTTTGAATGTTGCAATGTGTGTTGGTGTTGGTCGACTCTCTGCAACATGGGACATGGTGGAAGAACTTCCCGAACGCTTCCGTGCCGATGGTGAAGTCACCCCATGGGGTGACGACGCAATTATTGTGCGGTAATTACACCTCATTGTTTGCGTAACTGAGTAAAGATGGGGTATGGCTACTTCATCCAGTGGTGTTCTCACGAGCGCCCAAAAACGTATTGCTCTCGTTGCTCACGACAACATGAAGCCACAAATGTTGGAATGGTCAATGCACCATCGTGCTGAATTGAGCAACCACATCTTGGTAGGTACCGGAACCACCGGACGTATTATTCATGAACACACTGGGCTCGACATTGAACGTCTGCGCAGTGGGCCACTCGGAGGCGACCAGCAACTGGGCGCCCGCATTGCCGATGGTCTTGTTGACGTATTGCTCTTTTTTTGGGACCCGTTGGAACCCCAGCCACACGACCCCGATATCAAGGCGTTATTGCGCATTGCTGCGGTCTGGAACATCCCCGTGGCGTGTAACCCATCAACTGCCGACTACATCTTGTCGTCACCAATGATTAGCAGCACTTATAACCGCGCCACTCCTTTACTTGACTAACATATGGATTAACCCCGAAGAAAGAAAGCACTGTGAACCCCCTCTCACACTCTTCCTCACACCCCGTTGACGACCTCGAAAGTATTGCGGCGATCGGTAACGCTTGGCGCGACTTGCGCCGCGGTGCAGCAGCTTCATCGCTACGCAGCAAACTTTTTG
>JAURNB010000152.1 GCA_030830415.1 Acidimicrobiales bacterium
ACTGCGCGCGACCAAGCAGTTCCAGCAAAGGTTGTTGGTGTTGGCATGGTGGCAACGTTTGGAATCGAAATCTTTAACGAACCATTGCCCGTTGCTAGCGAATACCCCTGAGTGTGCACGACACCAAATACACCTGCATCAACGTACGAAGACCCACCACCGCCGCCGCCGTAGTCACCACCGCCTCGACCACCCCAATAACCGCCGCCGCCGCCGCCAGCATAAGTTGTTCCGTTGCCACCAACGACAAGCGCATTTCCCGATGACTGCGTGCCACCGACAGCCCCCGCAACACTCCAACCCGTTGCAGTTTCTCCAATGAGTCCGCCGCCGCTTCCTGCTTTGGCATGCGAGCCGGCGCCACCGCCGCCACCCGCAACAAGTATTCGACGCTCAAGCTGCAATGACGTTTGAATTACTGCACCGGAAACAGTCGTTTCACTGGTGGTTACTCCACCGGTTTTTGTATACGTGAGAGTCTTTGTCGTTGGAACTGCAGTAACGGTGTACGAGCCGTCATATGTTGCACCAAGGCCCGCAACCACGATCGAATTTCCTACAGCAAAGCCGTGAGCATAATTAGAAGTCAATGTTGCAGTGGTGCCCGTCATAGAAGCTTTTACAACTGGATAACCCCGGCGTATGTCGGTTGCTCCACCGCCACCCATTCCCGGCGCAGATCCTGCACCACCACCGTTCCAGCCCACCGCACTTGCACCAGAACTACCTCCGACGAAAACAAACAACACTTCATCTGGAAATGTGGGAATAGCGGCTTGCACACGACCACCCAAACCGCCAGCGATAGTTGCGGTCGAACCACCTGCGGCGCCAACGGCATCAAGCAAAACCGACGTAACTCCTGCAGGAACCCTGTACGACTGAACTGCCCCTGTGTACGCGAAATTGGTGCTTGCCAAAAATTTTGTTTGCGCAGAAACCACGCTGGAAAATGCGCCCGCGCAGTAGCTGCCACATGGCAGTGCATTGTCTTGGTACTGAAAAGCAATTTGGTAGTAGTACGTCTGCCCAATGGCCAGTGACTGAGATTTCTGAGCAACCCCAGCGTAAAACAACGTTGTCGCCGCCACATTTGTGGCTACCCGGTCGTAGGAAAATGTTGTCAACGTTCTACTTTTCACAACATAGGTTCCGTCAAAAGTGGCATCGATTCCGCTGACAAATACCGAGTCGCCAACTGCCAAACCGTGAGAAACTTCTGTAGTGAGAGTGGCAACATTAGAGGTCAGTACCGTATTGGTTACTCTTACAGGGTTCCCCGAATGAACGAAACTCCGTCCAGTTGGCCCGGGCACAATGAATTCATTTGTCAATGCAGTTGCTGAAGTTCCCCATTTCACAACAGTCCGCAAAACCGAAGGGTCGGTTGAGGGTGTCCACTTCATTGACACGGAGCGCACACCTGCGTTCACAACAAAACCCGTTGGGCTGGAAGGAGCCGCAGCAAGCTCTACAACTGGGTCTGCACATGTGTTGGCGCCATCGGGCGTACAAGCAGTTGGTGGCGTAGTTCGCGGTGCGGAACGTACCTGCAATTCACTGCGTAACTCATCAACCGACAAAGTTGGAGTTGCAGAAAGCATGCGAGCCACAACACCCGAAACATGGGCAGCAGCCATTGAGGTTCCCTGCCGATACGTGTAACTATCTGCTGCTGGTTCGCGAACACCCGCATTCGAGAGCGAGTAAATTCCGCGGTCACCACTTGCGTTGAGATCTCCGCCCGGAGCATAAACATCCACACCCTCACCGAAGTTTGAATAGACAGCCCGCTCGCCCGTCGCATCGGTTGCGCCTACCGCAATGACATTGTTGCAATTGGCTGGCGAGTAGTCACGCACATCACTGTTGGCATTACCTGCAGCGACGACAACGACACTTCCATTCGCCGTTGCCATGTCAATTGCCGACTGCAGAGTTTCACTGCACTGACTGCGCGAAGAAATAGACAAGTTAATGACTCGTGCAACGTTTGTGTTGTCGGGAACGCCCGACACGTGACCACCAGATGCCCAAATAATGCCAGCGGCCACATCAGACGAGAGCCCACCATTCCAACTGAGGGCACGAATGGGCAAGATGCTCGCCCCAGGTGCAACCCCTGCAATGCCGAGTCCGTTATTCGATTGCGCAGCAATGATTCCTGCTACGTGAGTTCCGTGCCAACTACTCGTGCGCACAGGTGCCACGTCGCGCCAATCACCTGGGTCTGCTGGGTTGTTGTCCCACCCTGGTGTTCCATATTTCTCTGAGTCGACATAGTCGCCGTCAAAACTGACCACGGCGCCATCTGCTCCTCGCGGAGCCACTAATTCAGAGCGATCGCTGACGAAGTCGTAACCCTCAAGTACGGGTTGAGACATATCGGCATGGGGGGTACTGCCCGAATCGATGACGGCGACCACGACCCCTTGACCCTCTGTGCCAGCCGGAAGCAATTTCTCCACCCCAAAGTCGCTCCACAAGTTCCACTGTCGCGGGGCGTACTCAGGGTCGGGCACTTCTGAGGTCGTCAATATGTCGTCGGTTTCAGCCCATGCCACCCGTGGGTCGGCTTCTAATGCGTCGATGATTTCGGTGGCCTGTTCGTTGCTGACAGCTTCACTAATTTCCACTGTGTGCACCCCGTTGCCAAGGTCTGTGAGCGGGGTTAATTCCAATCCTTCAACAGATTCGGAACCTGTTGCAATACCTTCTTCTTCAGTTGCGTCAACGCCCTCGTTGTACTTCACGATGAGCTGGCCAACTACTCCGTCAACACCACTTGTTGGGGCAACGAGTAACGGTCCTGCAATTTCACTTGCGCCAAAATCGTTACGAGCAATAACACTGACTTCATATTCTTTTCCGTTGATGAGGCCCGATACAGACGCACTACGCGCAG
>JAURNB010000153.1 GCA_030830415.1 Acidimicrobiales bacterium
GTGGTTCGAAATATCCTTTACTCGGTTCGGTTCGTGCATCTGCACAAATGGTGAGTTATGAAGCAGCTCTTGGCTTGTCATTAGCTGCGGTCATCTTGGTGACGGGCACACTCTCGACAAGTGGCATCGTAGGTTCACAAAGTTCACTGGGTTCTTGGAACATTGTGGCTACTGGTGTTATTCCTTTTGCCATCTTCCTTATTTCAGCAACTGCAGAACTCAATCGACCACCTTTTGACTTGGTGGAGGCAGAACAAGAATTAGTAGGTGGGTTCAACACCGAATATTCATCAATTCGCTTCTCGCTCTTTTTCCTTGCCGAATTTATGAACACCATCACGATGTCTGCGGTCATCGTGACCTTGTTCTTCGGTGGCCCTCAACCTGTCAGCATCGGAAACACCACACTCGATATCCCGCTCATCAATAACTCGCTTGAAGGCAGTATCTGGCTCATCGCCAAGGTTCTGGTTTTTCTCTATATCTATATTTGGTTCCGAGCATCTCTGCCTCGTTTCCGTTACGACCAACTCATGGACCTTGGCTGGAAGTTCCTGATTCCAGCCTCACTTGGTTGGTTCATGCTTCTTGCGGCGCAACGACTAGCCGATAATGAAAATTGGGATCAGCTCATTGTGATGCCGCTGTCTATCGCGATCATATTGGTGTGCTTTATTTTCATGCAGTTGGCGTTCAGGGCCAGTGCAAAGAATCGTGAATCAGAAGGGGCATCTTTCTAATGGGGTACCTAGGTGGCTTTCTTGTAACTGTTCGTCAACACGGTAAGCGCAATCGCGTCACCACCGAATATTCCGGTGGTCGCATGTTCCGTAAAGGCAAAAAAGCGAGTAGCGACGAAAAAATTGCCAAGCCCGAGCGCATGCACGGGCGCCATGTCTTGAACCGATACGAAGACGGCATGGAAAAGTGCATTGGTTGCGAGCTTTGTGCCGGTGTATGCCCTGCGCGATGCATTTATGTGCGCGGTAAAGATAACGATCCTATGGAACCCACGTCACCTGGCGAGCGGTTTGGTTTTATTTACGAAATCAATTACCTCCGTTGCATTCACTGCGACCTGTGCGTAGAAGCGTGCCCAACTGAGGCAATTACTGAAACAAAACTCTTTGAATTCTCCTTTACAAATCGCCAAGATGCGATTTACACGAAAAAGGAACTTCTTGTCGATGATGCCGGCCTGCCGCAACATTTGCCGTGGGAAGACTGGCGACCAGGAGAAGACATCAACACCTCTGGTTGGATGCGTGCGACGTCGCCGAGCGGCAATGCTGAGTTTGAAGGTGTCGTTGCATGGAGCGGTGAACTTGGTTATGGCGTTCGTGCGCCAGAACCAGCGCAAAGTGAAAGGGATGCCGAATAAATGGAACTCTTCGTCTTTGTTTGTGCTGCAGCGATGGTGCTTGCCGGTGCGTTAGGAGTTGTTCTCCGTTCGAACCCTGTTCATGCTGCTTTAAGTTTGGTACTCACGTTGTTCGGCATTGCTGTGATGTTTGTTTCTCAGCAAGCAGAATTTCTTGCAGCAGTACAAGTAGTTGTTTATGCCGGAGCAATTGTGGTGCTCTTCTTGTTCGTGATCATGCTCTTAGGTGTCGACCGTGCAGAGAACCTCAAAACAGAGCCACTCGGAATTCAACGACCTTTGGCAATTGTTTTGAGTCTTGGTTTCGTTGCGCTGCTCGTTGCGACCATTTTGCAAGGTCGTGATTCGCTGAATATGCGTGGAGATGGTCTGAGCACCGCAGCTAATGGCGATCACGACGCCAATATTCGTCAAATTGCTCGTTCTATCTTTAGTGATTATGTAGTGGCATTTGAAGTTACTTCGGTGCTGCTGATTGTTGCGGTTGTCGGAACGGTTGTGTTGGCCCGCAAGCGCAAATCCGACAAAGACATCACAGGAGTATCTGCATAATGCTTGCCACAATCGCTCCTACTTCTACGTGGTATCTCATTTTGGGTGCGGTGCTCTTCGGCATTGGCATGGTGGGTGTCCTCGTGCGGCGTAATCCACTCATTATGTTCATGAGCATTGAGCTCATGTTGAATGCGGTCAATCTCACCTTTGTTGCGTTATCAACACAACTCACCGATATCAACGGACAAACTGCCGTATTCTTTGTGCTCGTTGTTGCAGCCGCTGAGGTAGTTGTTGGTCTTGGCATCATCGTGGCAATTATGCGTCGCCGCTCAGAAGTTTCCGTCGACGATCTCTCGGCATTGAAGGGTTAGTAGCAATGCTTCACACAGTTTGGTTAGTACCTGCACTTCCGCTCGCCGGATTTTTACTGCTTGTCCTTTTTGGACGCCGATTAGCAGAACCTAAGGCTGGTTGGCTTGCTGCCACGATGTGTGGCTCTTCGTTCTTCGTAACCGTGCTCGTCTTCCTCGACATGGTGTCAAAGACAGCAGAAGAGCGTTCGCATGTAGTGCGAGTCTTCTCCTGGATTCCAGTGGGCTCATTGCAAGTAGACCTAGCGTTTCTCGCCGATCAATTGTCCATCACGATGGCACTGTTCATTACCGGTATTGGCACGCTCATCCATTTGTACGCCATCGGTTACATGCATGGCGATCCGAAGTTTTCGAAGTTCTTCATCTATTTAAACCTTTTCGTCTTCTCCATGTTGATGTTGGTGCTTGGCGAAAACCTGCTCGTTACTTTCCTTGGGTGGGAGGGCGTGGGAACGTGTTCTTACTTTCTTATTTCTTTCTGGCATACACGCGACAGTGCTGCAACTGCAGGAAAGAAAGCATTTGTTACCAACCGTGTTGGTGACTGGGGTTTCATGATGGCGATGTTCTTGGCCTTTGGGGCTGTGGGCACATTGTCTTACGGAACCATCAATAGCGCCGCTCACGGTGGATCAATCAGCCACGTCACAGCCACAGCAATTGCTTTGATGCTATTTGTTGGCGCTTGCGGTAAGAGCGCGCAGCTTCCTTTGTATCTCTGGTTGCCCGATGCAATGGAAGGACCAACTCCAGTATCGGCACTCATTCACGCCGCCACCATGGTGACAGCTGGCGTCTTTTTGATGACCCGTATGAACCCGGTCATTGCCGAGGCATACCACTGGGCCCCAACAATCATTGCTGTTGTTGGAGCGGCGACGGCTTTGTTTGCAGCCACAGTTGCCGTTGCACAAAACGATATTAAAAAAGTCCTTGCGTACAGCACCGTGTCGCAACTTGGTTACATGTTTCTCGCCGTTGGGTCGGGGGCATACGTAGCAGCAATTTTCCACATGATCACACACGCATTCTTTAAAGCGCTTCTCTTCCTTGGTTCTGGTTCAGTCATCCACGGAATGCATCACGAACAAGACATGCGCAAGATGGGTGCATTGCGAGTACTCATGCCTGTTACTGGCTTTACTTTCATTATCGGCTGGCTGGCTATTGCCGGAGTTCCTCCGTTCGCAGGTTTCTGGTCGAAAGACGAAATTTTGCTCTACGTATTTGCCAACAACCGTGGGCTATATGTAGTGGGTCTTGTAACTGCATTACTCACAGCTTTCTATATGACACGTCAAGTAATCATGGTGTTCTTTGGTGAAGCGAAGTGGAATGATCACAGCGAAGAACATGGTGCTCATGGAGATTTTGTTCCCCACGAGAGTCCAAAAATCATGTTGTTCCCACTAGTTGTTTTGGCAGTGTTGTCAGTTGGTGGCGGACTTTTGCAGTTGCCTTTCACGAAAGATCTGCATTTCCTTGAAAAGTGGCTGGAGCCAATTGTTGAACATGGCGAAGCGCATATCAGCGGCTCATGGGCCTATGACAATAAGTATCTTTTGATGTTGGTTGCGATTGTGGTTGCACTAGGTGGAATCGCATTGGCAGTAGGTGTTTACGGCAAGAAGAAATTGCCTGCTATTGAGCCACAAATATTGGCGAATGCGTGGAACTACGACAAGGGTGTTTCAGCATTCATGGGTGGGCCTGGTCGCCAATCGTTTGAAGGTGTTGCTTGGGCCGATGCACATGTCATCGACGGAGCAGTGCGTGGAACCGGGTCAGTTGTGCGTCAGTCAAGTGGCTTGGTGCGCAAAATTCAAAGCGGTTATGTACGCGTATATGCCGCCGCCATTGTCATTGGCGTACTTGCCATGTTGGCGTGGTTTATGTGGAGAGGAGTGGCGTGATGATTGCTGAAGCAGGCCACAGTGCGTCAATGTCATTTCCTATTCTGACTGCACTCATTTTTGTTCCGCTGTTGGGTGCAGTTGCTGCCGTTCTTTCCAGTAACCGACGACCCGAGTGGACAAAGCTCATTGCATTAATTTCAAGCGTGGGTACTGCCGGGCTCAGCATTTGGATGCTGGCAAGTTTTAAGAGCTCAGAAGGTGGATTTCAATTCACCTCTCAACATGCATGGATTCGTGAGTGGGGAATTGGTTGGCACCTCGGTGTAGACGGAATATCTCTGTTCCTTGTTGTATTAACGGGTTTACTTTTTCCTTTGGTCATTGTGGGTATCGACCCGCATCACGGGCATAAGCGTTACCTTGCGTGGCTACTCCTTCTTGAAGCTGGAGTAATGGGCAGTTTCCTTAGCCTCGACCTCTTCTTGTTCTTTGCCTTTTTCGAAATTGTTTTGGTGCCAATGTATTTCCTCATTGGTGGATGGGGTTACGACCAGCGTGTTTACGCTGCCACGAAGTTCTTCTTGTACACGATGTTCGGATCAGCGTTCATGCTGGTCGGCATCATCGCAACCGCAGTTCTTGCAAAGAACAGCTTGGGCTACGTCACCTTCGACTTGGTGACACTCGCGGAACAAGCATCGTTTGGCACAAACACTGCTCGGTGGTTGTTCTTTGCGTTTGCCATTGCTTTCGCCGTGAAGGTGCCGCTCTTTCCATTGCACACATGGCTGCCCGACGCCCACACACAAGCCCCCACGGGTGGCTCGGTCATTTTGGCCGGTGTGCTCTTGAAGCTCGGAACATACGGGTTCTTACGATTTGGTTTGTATCTCTTCCCTGAAGCAGCCGTCTGGGCAAAGCCCCTCTTTCTCACGCTTGCTGTTGCAGGAATTTTGTGGGGAGCCATTGCAGCAACAATGCAAAAAGACTTGAAGCGTCTCGTTGCCTATTCTTCAGTAGCTCACCTCGGATTCATTGTCCTCGGTACTTTCGCATTTACGTCGGTGGCTCTCTCTGGTGGCGTCATGCAAATGGTGAACCACGGAATTTCTACCGGAGCACTCTTCTTGCTTGTAGGAATGATTTACGAGCGTCGCCAGACCCGCCAAATTGCAGAACTCAAAGGTCTGCAATCTGTCGCCCCTATTTTTGCTGCTGCCTTTATGGTGGTGATGCTCTCATCTATTGGAGTTCCGGGCCTCAACGGTTTCGTTGGTGA
>JAURNB010000154.1 GCA_030830415.1 Acidimicrobiales bacterium
CTAATGCGAAACCACCACTGAAGCACATGCCAATTGCGCCAACACCAGGTCCGCCAACCTCTTCATGAAGTTGCCGGGCGAGTGCACGTAACCATGAAATGACCGGTGACGTTTGTTGAACAGCCAATGTGGTGAACTCTCGCGACACACAAATTTTCGACATCGACGATGCAATGTATTTACCACTCACCTCGCGGCCGGCTTCACCAACAAGCAACGGCATCACCACGGTGAAACCTGCTTGCACTACTTCTTCAGCAAATCGTAAAACAGCTGGTGTGATACCAGGGATTTCGTGCACAACCACTACACCTGGCCCACTGCCTTTGCGATACGTGACGTGAGTGATACTGGCAGACGAAAACGAGCTGCGCTCCCAACCTGCTAGTTCCTGTGCGTTCACGTTGCTCACTTTTTTCCTCCTTGTAAAGCATGAAGTGCTGACTCCACCATCATTTCCACTGAACGCTGCAGAGGTGCTGGGTCGTAGTCAGACTTCCCCATAGCCCCGTGTACATAGCGCGCGTACACCCCTTCAGAAATGACCGCAAGTCGCCACGAAGAAAATGCAACGTAGTAACCGATGTTGCTCACATCGCGACCAGACTTTTGTCCGTACATCGCCACCATTTCTTTGTACGTTGGAAAGCCTTCTAACCCAGATGGATCGTTTTCCTTTCGTGCAAGAGCACCAGGGTCACTCCAGTACACACCCAAGTAACCAATATCGGCAAGCGGGTCTCCTAACGTGCATAACTCCCAGTCGAGTACACCTGTAATTTCACCCGTCGTTGTATTGGTGAGGCAATTACCAAACCGGTAATCACCGTGCGCGATTGTTGCACCAAGTTGTTGTGGCATCCCCTCACGCAACAACCGCTCAACTTCTTCCATTTCGGGAAGTTCGCGTTGTTTTGAATTTTCCCACTGTGCGCTCCAGCGCTTGATTTGTCTTTCGATATACCCATCGCGTCGGGCAAGATCGCCCAGACCCACTGCGTCTATATCGACGTCGTGCAAAGCCACCATCACGTCAATGAGATTCTCGCTCGCTACACGACGCACCTCAGGGGTCAAGACGCGTGCTTTTGTTTGCGAATCAAGAACTTCGCCCTCCACATAACTCATGACATAAAAAGGCGAACCGTTCACTTCTAAATCGGTGCACACACCAAGAGTTTTTGGTACGGGTACTGAGGTTTTACCCACCGCCGAAATGATGCGATATTCACGCGCCATATCGTGCGCAGTAGCTAACACATGACCTGTTGGAGGCCTACGCAGGACCACTTGGGTGCCGGCAGCGTCTACGACGCGATACGTGATGTTGGAGCGGCCACCAGCAATCATGTTGAATTCAAATGGGCCACGCAGACCCTCAATATGACTCTCTAGCCACTGTGAAACTCGATTGATCTCAATCATGATGGCCACCTTGCATCACCACAGATTACTGCAGTGCGCCACGACTTAACCCGGACGCGTGACTCCAACAACCCGGCCCCAGTCGACTGGAGCAATACGCACTACATCGCCTCGACGTGGGGCATGCACCATGCGTCCGCCGCCGATATAGAGGCTCACGTGCCCAATAGGAGTTCGACTAAAGATGAGGTCGCCCGGCTGAGCAGCAGAAATGGGAATCTTTGGCCCACGCTGAAACTGTGCACGAGAATAATGAGGCAGGCTCACGCCCGCTTGCCCCCATGCATACAAAGTGAGCCCCGAACAATCGAATGCAACACCAGGGGAACTGCGAGCAAACTGATAAGGCGTTCCGATTTGTGCCAACGCTGCTTGCACAGCAACTCCTGCTCGAGACGAGGGCGACTTCACTTTGATATTGATTGCTTGCGACTGGTACTTCGCTGAAATAGCGCGCGATTGCTCTAACGCCAATGCATCACGGCGATTGCGTTCTGCCTGCAATGCTTCACCCAAGTCGGCCTGAGCACGACCCAACTTCGACTGGTACGCATTCGCTAGATTTTCAGCCGCATTGAAGCGACTCGTTGCTACCTGGGCCTGCTTTTCTGCATCAGCCTTTTTCTTCTCGAGCTTTTTGCGCTCCAAGTTGAGGTCTTCCACAAGAGCATCAAGTTCGTCGCTGGAGTTCGCGCCGGCGTTCACCGCTACCGACAAATAATGTTCACGTTGCACCATGGCATTGAGGCCACCCGTGTCGGTGAGGAGTGAAGTCAAACTATTTGCACGGCCACCGCTCATAAATGCCTGCTTGGCAACACCAAAGAGGTCTTTGCGCATTCCTGCCAATTGGGCTTCTTTGAGAGCGACACTTGCTTTGGACGACTCAATTTCCACAACAAGATCATCTTGCAACGACAAAGCCGCCGCATAGTCTTCAGAAATAACGTCCATCTGCCCTTCGAGTTGGTCGAGCTCATCCAAGATGGCATTCACCTGGTTTTGGATGTTGTTCGATGAGGCCGACGCTGGGGCCGAGGCCAACAACGTAGGCCCAGCAAAACTGCTGAGAGCGACCACCAAGGCGATCAGTCGGGCGCGGGGGCGTACGAACATGACCCTTGGAGCCTACGAGCCACTTCCTATGAGGGGTGATTTCAGGTCAAAATTTCCCGTTTTTGACTCAAAATTGGCGATAAAACGAGGAAAATTGGCTTATTCCCACTCAATTGTGCCGGGCGGCTTCGAGGTCACGTCATACACCACGCGGTTAATGCCGGCGACTTCATTGATGATGCGGTTCGACATTTTCTCTAAGAGGTCATAGGGCAAACGTGCCCAGTCGGCGGTCATGGCA
>JAURNB010000019.1 GCA_030830415.1 Acidimicrobiales bacterium
CTGCCTCAACCTCATTTTCATTAGCCACATCGGTTTTCACAAAAATTGCTTTGTCGCCGAATTGTTTGGCGAAGGCGTTTCCCGCCTCTACCTGAATGTCGGCAACAACGCAGCGGGCTCCCTCTGCAATGAAGCGTTCTACGGTGCCAGCGCCAATACCGCTTGCACCACCAGTGATGACTGCTACTTTTCCTTCAAGACGACCGGCCATATGGGTTCCTTTGTATTGGGCAGTTACTGCACTTGGGAGAAACGGTAGCCGTCAGGTACATGAAGTAGATAAGTTGGAGAAATGTCCTCTAAGCCATCAGTTTCCATTCCATCAACGAACCCACCTGCTGACCTCGTCATTGAAGACCTCACTGTAGGAACTGGCAAGGAAGCCACCAAAGGCACCAACGTTGAAGTGCACTATGTCGGCGTTGCATGGAGCACCGGTAAACAGTTCGATGCAAGCTGGGATCGCAATGAGGCATTTGAGTTTCGTCTTGGCGCAGGCCAAGTCATTGCCGGCTGGGACCAAGGTGTTGCAGGTATGAAAGTGGGAGGCCGTCGTTCGCTCACTATTCCTGCGCATTTGGGTTACGGCAATCAGGGCGCAGGTGGAGTCATTAAGGGTGGCGAAACCCTCGTTTTCGTCGTTGATCTATTGAACGTCAACTAAATACATGAGGTAGGCTTGCCCTACGAAACAGATGCGCACCAGCGTGTCGCTTCAATGTGCTGTAAGTGTCATGTTGAAGGTAATCGAGACTTACATATGGTGACTTATGAATATCCTCGTAGTGGGAGCAGGAGGTGTAGGGGCCTCAATGGCTTCTATCGCCGAGACCAGGTCGTTCTTTACGTCTTTCGTATTGGCCGACATCACAAAGGCCCGAGCAGAAGAGGCCATTGCTGAACTTGACGACCCTGGAAGATTCATCGCCGAAGAGGTTGATGCTCGTAATGAAGCAGACCTTGTAGCGCTCATTCAGCGTGTGAATGCCGACATTGTTATCAACGCCTGCGACCCACGTTTGAACGACCCTATTTTCAATGCGGCCTACACCGCAGGTTGCAGTTACATCGATATGGCGATGAACTTGAGTACGCCGCACCTCACAAACCCATATGAAGAAGTGGGAACTCCGCTGGGAGAAAATCAAATTGCTTCCGATGAGAAGTGGCGTGAGCGTGGCATCTTGGCGTTGGTCGGAATGGGCGTCGAGCCCGGGCTCAGCGATATTTTTGCGCGCTACGCAGCCGATCATTTATTTGACACCATCGATGAAATTGGAGTGCGCGATGGTTCGAACTTGTCTATTGACGGTTTAGATTTCGCCCCAACATTTTCTATTTGGACCACTATTGAAGAATGTTTGAATCCACCCATTGTGTGGGACTCCACTCGCGGTTTGTATACAACCGACTGCTTTAGCGAGCCCGAGGTGTTTCACTTTCCAGCAGGCATTGGCCCGATTGAATGCGTGAACGTTGAACACGAAGAAGTGATTCTTGTTCCACGTGAGGTCGACTGCAATCGCGTGACTTTCAAATATGGTCTTGGCGCAGAATTCATCGACTGGTTGAAAACGTTTGCGTATTTGGGTCTCGACAGCACAGAAAAAATTCGTGTTGGCGATGTGAGTGTTTCGCCACGTGACGTATTGGCATCGGTATTGCCGAACCCGGCAAAATTGGGCCACCTCATGCACGGCAAAACCTGTGCAGGCACATGGGTACGCGGTACCTACGACGGCGCACCAAGAGAGGTATATCTGTACCACGTTGCCGATAACGAGACCACCATGCGGGAGTGGGGTTCGCAGGCGGTGTTGTGGCAAACAGCAGTGTGCCCCGTGGTTGCCCTGGAATTGCTGTGCAATGGAAGCTGGAAAGCCACAGGGGTTCGTGGTCCAGAAGCATTCGATGCAGTGCCATTTTTGAACCTATTAGGTGACTACAGCACGCATCACGGAATGGTGGAAATGGGTCCTGGTCTGTGGCCGAGCCCGAAACCCACTGGGCAGCCAGGGTGGGATCGCCCCGTCCGACGTGCCATCGTTCCTGCTTAACGCCTATCGTTAGTACATGACCGCAACAGACTCAGGCCTACGTAAGTCTCCAGGTATCACGTACCAGGAATTACTCGATACCGATACCCATCCTGTTCCCGAAGTGCTTCGCCTCGAATCACCTCGTTACCTTGGTTCCGCCGATGTTTCTATCGACCGATTCATTACACGTGAATGGCACGAACTTGAAAAAGAACGCCTGTGGGGAAAAGTGTGGCAGTTTGCTTGCCGCGAAGAGCACATTCCTGAGCCAGGCGACTACATCGTTTACGAAATTTGCAACAAGTCATACATCGTGATGCGTCAAAGTGATGGAACCATCAAGTCGTACGTCAATGCATGTTTGCATCGCGGCCGTCAGCTCAAGCAGTACGACGGTAAGTGCAGCGAAATTCGTTGTGCATTCCATGGTTTTGCGTGGACCAATGAAGGCAACCTCAAAGACATTCCTGCTGGTTGGGACTTCGAGCATGTCACCCCAAGTGAATTCGGTTTGCCCGATGTCAAAGTGGGCACATGGTCTGGTTTTGTTTTCATTAACCCCGACCCACGTGCACAATCATTTGAAAGTTTCATTGGCGATCTCCCACAGCACTTTGAGCGTTGGGATCTTGAGAATCGTTACGTACAAGCACACGTTGCTAAGAAACTCAATTGCAACTGGAAAATTGCACAGGAAGCATTCAGCGAGGCGTATCACGTCAACGCAACGCATCCGCAAATCATGAACTACCTTGGCGACACAAATAGCCAAGTAGATATTTGGGACACCTTTAGCCGTGTTATTACGCCCGGTGGAACACCAAGCCCATTGCTCAAGCACATGGTCAATGAAGCCGACATTATGCGCGCCATGATGGACGTGCGTGTCGATGAAGAATTACCAGTGGAAATTCCCGATGGCAAAACTGCTCGCGAAGTGGGCGCATCTTCAGCTCGCGATCGCTGGCGCACCATTGTTGGCGACAAGGTTGACGAATGGTCAGATGCTGAATACCTCGATGCAATTGACTACACCTTGTTCCCCAACTTCCATCCATGGGGCTCGTACAACCGCATCGTGTACCGCTTCCGTCCACTTGGCGACAACCATCGTCAATCGGTGATGGAGTGCTTCTTCTTGTCGCCATTTGTTGGTGAGCGTCCAGCACCTGCTGAACTGCACATGCTCGATTTCGACGAGCCATGGTCGAGTGCGGTGGAGTTGAGCACATTAGGAAAAGTGTTCGACCAAGACGTCTTCAACATGGAGCGCGTGCAAATGGGTCTAGAAACAACAGTGAAGCCTGGTGTTACTTTGGCCAACTATCAAGAGTCCAAAGTGCGCTGGTTCCACGTCATGCTCGACGAATACCTGGGGGTATAACAATGCTCGGCATCACACACCCGCTCTCTGGATTGCTCTACGAACAAGACGGACAAGGCAATATCAAGGTCAGCGATGGCGCTAAATGGGGCCTTTTCCGTACCGACGGCAAGTGGATCACAGGTGAAATTTTTGAATGCGACCCGCAGCTGTGCGGTTGGGTTGGCGGACCAAAATTTGTGAACTATCGCCTCGACACTTCTTTCGATAAGCGCTAGTTCATACTCCTCGATACCTTAAAAAGTATCGAGGAGTGCAATGCCGTCGAGGTCGCCAATGGCGCTACTTGAACGCGTCACCATTGCTGTCATAAACGCTTTACCGCGCTCATTCGATGGGTCGAGTGTTCCGGCAATAACGGTGGCATAGACCCACAGATATAACACTGCGCGGCGGTACTCATCCCATGCTTGATCTGCGGTGTAGTTCTTTACACCATTTTTGAGCAGCTCGCTATGCCACATTGCAACAAGAGCACGCTCGTTGTCGCGGCGCTCGGTGACATCCATATTGTGGCTGAGTAAGTACGCAAGGTCTTGAACACCCTTAGAGCGCAAGGTGCCCTGCCAGTCGAGAACAGCCATTGGAGCGTGGTCGGGCTCAACGCCAAACATGAGGTTGTCCATGCGCCAGTCGCCGTGCACCAATGTGTGTGGGTGCGAAACAATCCACTCTTGCATTTTGGGAACTGTTGCAAGGAACTTGTCTTTGTTGTTCTTCAATTCTGGGCTAATGACGTCACCAAAAATGGCAACCATTGCATCCCAGCCCGCAGTGGCACCTTGCAACATGGCGTCGGAGTGAACGGTAGGGAAGTGATAGGGCACAAATTGGAACTCATCGGAATCGACTTTCTCCCAAAACGCAGCATGCAGTTTTGCCATTTCAATAATTGACATCTCTGCCTGCTTGACGCTGCAACCTTCTACTTGGTCGCCAAGGGCGTAACCCGAGAGGTCTTCCATCACCATGATGAATGATGAAGCTGATGTGGTGTGTGCGAAGTACAGCTTGGGCAGACGCAGACCTGCCTTCGGGCCGAGCAGTTGACAAAAACGCACTTCACGTTCATACACATTGAACGTGGTGGCAACAGCCAAGTTGCCTTCGACTTCGGTGGGGTATTTCACCACAACAGACTTTGGCGCATTTCCTGCATCACCAGAATAAGTGGGTGTGACTACTTCAATGAGTCCGAGCATTCCTACGCCAACACCAATGGGGCGACGCGCAATGCTCGAAATGCCTGCACTTGCTGGCATTGAATTACTCGACTTCAGTGCCGCCTCTAACCAAGCGGTAGTGATTTCGTCGGGGCGCAGTGGGTAGTTGTTTGGATCAATTGTCATAGAGAAAAAAATAGCATTTCTCTCAACAGGAAAAAACCAAACAAAAGTTGTAGTTACCGATAGGTACGGAAGAACTCTGCAACATCGTTGGCAACAAGTTCAGGTTCTTCTGCTGCTGCAAAATGTCCGCCGGCAGGCATGCGGGTCCAACGTTGAATATTGGCAACACGCTCTGCGGCACGACGGGGAAGAAAAATGAGATCACCAGGGAAAACGGCCATTGCAGTAGGTGCTTCCATGATGGGTGTGCGGTTGTGCTCGGGTTTCCATGGCTCGTTTGTTCGCCCGTAATACATACGACATGAACTACCAAATGTTTCGGTGAACCAATAGATGCTCACCAATGTTGCAAGTTCTTCCATGGTGAATGCGCGCTCGACATCGCGGTGGCCACTTGCATCGGCGGAGTCGCTCCACAAGCGTCGTCGCTCAATCAGCCATGCGGCCATGCCAGCAGGAGAGTCGTGCATTGCATAAGCAAGTGTTTCGGGCTCAATTCCCTGCACGGTGTAATGGCTTGTTGCCGTTGCCATACGCGTTTTCATGAGCTCTGGATAATGCTTTTCTTCTTCGTCGTAATCACTTGCAGTGATATCGGCACGATTGAGGCCAAAGAACATCGGCAAGGTGATGTGTGCGCCATGCAGAGTTGCAGCATGTGCATGTGCAAGTTCTGCAGTAACAATGGCACCCCAGTCGCCACCGTGCGCGCAGTAAGTGGGATAACCCAGAACTTCGGTCATGAGTTTGTTCCATAGGTGTGCAACATCGCGCGTAGAGAGATGACCCACGGGAAGAGGCGAGGAGTAACCAAACCCGGGCAGCGAAGGAACAACGACATCAAATGAATCAAGCGCTGAACCACCAAAGGATTCAGGGTCTGCAAGTTGTTGTGCCACATCGCGATAGTCCCAGTAACTCCACGGCCACCCATGAGTGGTGATGATGGGAAGTGGTGCGGGCCCGCGTCCTTTCATGTGCACAAAGTGCAAGGGAATACCATCGACTTCTACGCGATAGTTGGGGAGTGCGTTCATCTTTGCAACTTGTTTTTCCCAACTGAATTCGTGGCGCCAATACTGCAAGAACGAGCGAAACCACTCTTGCTCCATTCCATATTTCCATTGCTCGTTTGCTACCCCAAGTGGAAAACGTGTGTTGTCGAGCCGTTGGTGTAGGTCGGCTACCGCTTCAGCGCTATAGGGAATGGTGAATGGTTGTGGAAGGGGCGCCATGTTCTATTTCTTTTTTTCTCGACCGCCGTATTGGTAACTGCGTTCTGTGCGGCCACCGGCAACAAGAATGTTTTGTCCTGTTACCCATGACGATGCTGGCGATGCAAGATACAAAACTGCTGCCCCAATATCGTCGGGAGTTCCTAAACGACGCAGTGGAATAGTGGAAGCAATGGCGTCGAGGTCGGCGGCGATACCGAGTACTTCCAAAAATGCTTCAGTTGCAATAGGGCCAGGAGAAACAGTGTTCACGCGAATATCGCGTTCAGCGAGTTCGAGCGCAAGAGTGAGGGTGAGGTTGATCATTCCTGCTTTTGATGCTGCGTAGGGGCCGGTCATTGGCGAACCGCGCATGCCAGCACCTGAAGCAATGTTGATGATGACTCCACCATTGGGCATATTTGATGCTGCGGCTTTTGCACCCTGGAATGCAGAGGTGAGGTTGAGTTCTAATTGACTGCGAAAAACTTCGTCGGGTGTATCAATGAGTGTTCGCGTTGTTTTCTCATCAGAACCACCAACATTGTTCACCCAGACATCGAGGCGACCAAATTCTTTAATGGTTGCGGCAGCAATGTGATCAGAAAAATCACGAATGTCACCAGCAACGGTGAGGGCTCGCTGGCCACGTTCGCGAACGCCTGCAGCTGTTTCATCAAGATCACTTTGACGCCGCGAGTTGAGAACTACATCGCAGCCGGCATCGGCAAATGCCCATGCAATACCCCGGCCAATACCTTGGCCCGAGCCAGTGACTACCGCTACTTGTCCGTCCATGCGAAATGTGTCGAGAATGCTCATGGCACGACAATAGTGGCGTGAGTGAAGTGGGTGGGCAGGCGGAGTTCAGAA
>JAURNB010000155.1 GCA_030830415.1 Acidimicrobiales bacterium
ATTTACCTACAACCTCGGCGATATCTTCGGCGTCTACTTCTTCTTTCAACATGCGGTTACCGAGTTGCAAAGTATTGAGATGCTCGGTTGCGCCCGAAATACGACGTTCGAGTTCGGGAATGCGGCCGTAACTAATTTCTGCTGCTTTAGCTAAATCGGTTTCGCGCTCTACTGCCGAACGTAATGCTTCGAGCTCTTCTTTCAAAGTGCGAATGGCAGCAATGGCTTCTTTTTCTGCCGTCCAGTGCACTTTCATTTCATCGGTTTGTGCTTGCAAACGGTCGAGTTCTTCATGAATTGCATCGAGGCGTTCTCGCGATACAGCGTCGGTTTCTTTGTCTAGTGCTACGCGCTCAATTTCTAGTTGCAAAATGCGGCGGTCAACCACATCTATTTCCGTAGGAAGCGAATCGATTTCAATACGCAGCTTGCTGGCAGCTTCATCAACAAGGTCAATTGCTTTATCGGGCAAGAAGCGGTTAGTGAGATAACGATTTGATAACACGGCGGCACTCACGAGTGCACTGTCTTGAATACGCACACCGTGGTGTACTTCATAGCGCTCTTTCAGGCCGCGCAAGATGGCAATAGTGTCTTCCACACTTGGCTCGCCCACATACACCTGTTGAAAACGGCGTTCTAGTGCTGCGTCTTTTTCTACATGCTTGCGAAATTCATCAAGCGTGGTGGCCCCAATCATGCGCAACTCACCCCGTGCCAACATGGGCTTAATCATGTTGCCGGCATCCATTGCGCCTTCTGCGCCACCGGCACCTACCAACGTGTGCATTTCATCGACGAAGGTAATGACATCACCTTGGGCGTCGGTTATTTCTTTGAGCACGGCTTTTAATCGCTCTTCAAACTCACCACGATATTTTGCACCAGCAACCATCGAAGCAATGTCGAGAGAAATGAGGCGCTTGTGTTTCAAACCTTCTGGCACGTCGCCATCGGCAATACGGCGGGCGAGGCCTTCCACAATTGCTGTTTTGCCAACACCTGGTTCACCAATCAGAACAGGGTTGTTTTTTGTGCGGCGAGAAAGCACTTGAATGACTCGACGAATTTCTTCGTCGCGACCAATGACGGGGTCAATTTTTCCTTCACGTGCGCGCGCAGTGAGGTCGAGACCGTATTTCTCTAAAGCTTGAAACTGCTCTTCGGGGTTTTGTGAAGTCACTCGATGTGAACCGCGCACTTCGCGTAGTGCTTGCAGCATTTCTTCACTACCAATACCTACGCGCTGGTTCATGGCAAGAAGTAGATGCTCCACCGACAAATAGTCGTCATGCAGATCGGTGCGCAGTTTGTCGGCATTTTCAAAAACGTTGCTGAGCTCACGATTCATCCGTGGCTCTTCACTGCCATAAGCATGTGGCAACTTACTCACAGCCTCATCGGCTTTATTGCGTAGCATTAATGGAGCAACACCAAGCTTTTGCAAAATACCAGGAACAATGGTGCCGTCTTGACGCAACAGAGCAGACATGAGGTGGTCGGGTGTAATTGCTGGGTTGCTGCGCCCACGAGCATCATCGAGTGTTCCTGCAACAGCCTCTTGAGTTTTTGCGGTCCACTTCTTCGGATCAATTGCCACTCTTAGTACCTGTCCTTGTTAAATATGCTCGGACGTTCGCGGAACACGGCAACTGCTTGACGCAGTGGCACCAACTCGCCGCGCAAAACTTCAGTTGATGTTCTGCCAGTGAGTTGTTCTTGAAGTTGCACAACAAGTGCGCGCAACTGTGCAATTTCATCTTCGAGTTGCATCACGTGTCGAATACCTTCAAGGTTCATGCCTTCAGCAGCTAGTTCGGCAACGCGCTTTAAACGAGCAATGTCGGCCTCGCTGTAACGCCGGTTGCCACCAGAGGTGCGACCCGGAGTAACAAGACCACGTCGCTCATATATACGCAATGTTTGGGGGTGTACACCAGCAAGTTCTGCAGCAACGGAAATGACATAGACCGTTTCCACAGGAACACCATCAGTACGCCGCGGTGCCATAGTTATTTCACCTTGTCGCTCGTGTTGTGTAATTCAGCGAGTTGTTCAATAATGTCGCGTTCTTCTTTGCTCACTTTGGTAGGTATGTGAACATCGATGGTCACAATGAGATCGCCTGTTTTTGCGGTGGTTTCAATACCGCGGCCTTTCACCCTGTGCTTACTACCCGACTGTGTGCCACTCTTAATTTTCAGCAACACAGATGAACCATCGAGTGTGGGCACCGATACTTCGCTACCGAGAACAGCTTAGTGGTACTCAACAGGAACATGGACCGACAAGTTCACTCCATCGCGAGAAAAAGTAGCGTGGGGCATCACTTTGCATTCCACAAGTAGGTCGCCAGCAGGGCCACCATTGTGCCCAGGTGCACCGCGACCTTTGAGGCGAATGCGTTGACCATTGTCGACACCTGCAGGAATGCGCACCTTGACCTCACGGGCACGATGTTCACGGCCAGACCCGCGGCATGAACCACATGGGTATTCAATAGTGGTTCCTTTTCCTTGACAGCGCGGGCACGGTGAAGAAAAGGAAAATACTCCCTGGTTGGAATCGACTGCACCACGACCACCACATTGCGAACATGGTTGAGGTGTGGTGCCAGCGCGTGCGCCAGAACCTTGACACCCCGAGCACACTGCTTCAGAAGTGAGGTGCAGCGTTGTGGTAATGCCGTGAGCGGCATCGATGAAGTCGAGTGTGAGAGCAGCTTCTACATCGCTTCCGCGTTGTGGGCCACCACGTTGGCCACGCCCACTACGCCCGCCGCCACGGCCAAACATTTGGCCAAGTAGATCGCCCATGTCGCCGCCGGTGTCGAAACGAAATCCGCCTTGGCCACCAGGGCCACCGCCGCCAAAACCCATCGGGCCTGCAGCACGCACTTCGTCGTATTCTTTGCGTTTCTTTTCGTCACCTAATACGTCGTAAGCGGTTGACACTTCTTTGAAGCGATCTTCTGCTTTCGGGTTATCGGGGTTGGCATCGGGGTGCAGTTCGCGCGCAAGTTTGCGATACGCCTTCGTTACTTCTTTAGGTGTGGCGCTTTGCGACACACCAAGAACGGCGTAGTAGTCCTTTTCAAACCACTCACGTTGCGCGGTCATTGTTTAGCCCCGCACCTTCACCATGGCAGCGCG
>JAURNB010000156.1 GCA_030830415.1 Acidimicrobiales bacterium
GAAACCGCTGGCATGTTTGCTGCTGGTTATGCATCGGCTGCTGGTTGGCAACAAGCACGTGAGCGTTGCAAGACCAACAACATTGCCGTCATTCACGAAGTGCGCGTTGCCATTACAGAGCTTGGTCGCAGGCATGCCGCTGCAGGAAACATTGCTGCAGAAACCGATATTTTCATGCTGCTCGAAGCCGAGCTCGATGCATTCTTGGCGAACCCTGTTTCATTTAAGGCAACACTCGCCGAACGTGCTCTTGACCATGCAGAACTTGCCACTTTGGAACCACCATTTATTGTGAATGGTTCTGTTCCTCCGTTGTCACAGTGGAAGCGCCGTGGCGCAGGCAACTACGAACCGGTCAAGGTGGGCGATGTGCTCACGGGTGCTGCATGTTCAGCTGGTGTGTACACCGGTAAAGCACGCATCATTCTCGACCCATTCGACCCATCGGGCCTCGACGCCGACGACATTTTGGTCACCCTCAACACCGACCCATCATGGACGCCGTTGTTCCTTGCTGCTGGTGCAGTAGTGGTGAACCTTGGTGCTGTTGGTTCACATGCGAGCATTGTGAGTCGTGAATTAGGAATTCCTTGTGTGGCTTCAGTAACCGATGCAACACATCGCATTCCCGATGGTGCCACCATCACTGTTGATGGCGCCGCAGGAACAATCACCATTGTTGCGCTGCCTTAAGGCAGGTGTGGTTTAGTTCTCAAGAACATTCGCAAGGAACTTCTTTGTGCGTTCCTCGCGTGGTTCATTAATGACTTGAGCAGGTTTCCCTTCTTCAACGATGACGCCACCGTCCATGAAAATGACGCGATCGGCAACGTTGCGAGCAAAACCCATTTCATGTGTCACAACCAACATGGTCATACCCTCTTCGGCGAGTTTGCGCATGACGCCCAGTACATCGCCTACGAGTTCTGGGTCGAGAGCACTTGTTGCTTCATCGAACAACATCACGCTGGGTTCCATGGCGAGAGCACGAGCAATGGCAACACGTTGTTGCTGCCCACCTGAAAGTTGTGCAGGATAAGCAGATGCCTTATCGGCAAGGCCAACACGGTTTAAAAGAACATCAGCACGTGCATTGGCCTCAGCACGCTTCATCTTCAGCACCTTGCGTAAAGAAATAGTGACGTTGTCGCGCACAGAAAGATGAGAGAACAAATTGAATTGCTGAAAAACCATGCCGGTGGCGCGTCGCGCTTTGTCGATATCGCAGTCGCGATGGGTGAGTTCTACTCCTGCCACAAATACTTGGCCGCCTGTGGGCTGCTCGAGCAAATTGACGCAACGTAAGAGGGTGCTTTTGCCAGAGCCTGAAGGCCCAATGATGCATAACACTTCGCCTTTGGCGACGGTGAGGTCGATTCCACGTAATACGTGGTTGTCACCAAAGCTCTTGTGTAGCTGGCGAAGTTCTACAAGAGGTTCACTCATCGTCGCCCTACTTTTGAACGTCGTTCCATCCAGGCAGCTAACTGTGTGAGGGGAATAGTAAGAGCTAGGTACACCAAGCCGGCAACAACAAGTGGTGTGGCATTTGCAGAATCGTTCACACCATTACGACCAAAGCGTGCAAGGTCGAGTGTGCGCTCGGTGACACCGAGTACAGAAATGAGTGACGTGTCTTTAATGAGTAAGACGAATTCGTTGGTGAGTGGTGGAACAATGATGCGAAATGCCTGGGGGATGATGACTGTGACCATGGCGCGCGTGTACGACATGCCGAGCGAGCGCGCTGCTTCCATTTGCCCGCGGGGCACAGCCTCAATGCCTGCGCGTACCGTTTCGGCGATATATGCCCCGGCAACAAGAGCGAGTGGAACTGCGCCCTGTACGTACGGGTTGGGCCAGCTCCAGCCTGTGGCAATAGGAATACCAAAACCAAGAATAAGAAGTGTGACAAGAAGGGGAACGCCACGGAGAATTTCAATGTACGTGGCAGCAAACCAGCGGTAGGGCCTGCTTTTGGAAAGGCGCATAACGGCCAATAACAAGCCGAGTGAGAGTCCGCCGATAAAACCAAAAATGGTGAAGATGATGGTGTTACGTAAAGCGTTGGTGAGAATGTCGGGAAACTGTTTTTTAACAACGTCCCATTTGAAGAGTGCGCCACCAAGGGCACCCCAATCGACGGAAATAATGAGCAACGCCAACGCTGCAATGGTGAGGGCATAAATGCCGCCCCGTACCAGTTGCAAGCGTTGGCGTCGACTCATATTCATATTGTGTGAAAGGTAAAAACCTTTGTATTAACCCTTTGCGCCGAAGTACTTGGCAAAAATGGTGTCGTATTCGCCTGAGTCTTTTGCAGCTGCAAGACTACTGTTCACTGCTTCAGCAAGCGTTGTGTTGTCTTGAGCAAGCGCAAAACCGTATTGCTCGCCAGTGGTGAAAGTTGCTGTGAGAGCAAACTTGGTTGGCTCTTTTACCTGACGTGCACCGTTCACAGGAAGGTCTTGCAAGATTGCATCAACTTGCTTGCCTTCGAGTGCAAGGAACATTGCTGCTGGTTCATCGAACGACTTCAATGTGGAGTCTTTTGCATTTTCCTTGGCATATGTTTCGCCGGTGGTGCCGGTTTGTACTGCAATTGTTTTTCCTGCAAGTGATGCAAGGTCAACAAGTGTCGCCTTATCTTCTGCACGAACAAGAAGTGACTGGTCGGCATCGAAGTATGGGTCAGAGAACAAAGCATTTGCCGCACGCTCTTCAGTGATGGTCATAGCTGATGCAACGAGGTCACAGGTTTTTGCTTTTGGAGCAAGCCAGATGCCGTCGAATGGTTGAACCGTTACTTCCAACGACAAGCCGCCAATGTTGGTGGCAATGACCTTCATGAGGTCCATGTCGAAGCCGGTCCATTCCTTGGTGGCTTCATCTTGGAATTCAAATGGCTCGTATGGAGCATCGGTGCAAACAGTAATTGCACCCTCTTTGATGAGGCCGAGTGCTGTGATGTCAATTTTTGCTGAGGCAGAGTCGTCGACAATGGTGTCGTCGGTAATGACCTCTGCTGAGGTATCGACGGTGGTTTCGTCACTTGCGCTGTCGCTATCGCTGC